>JBFGBS010000640.1:0-1815 GCA_041567475.1 Arthrobacter sp. | reverse complement strand
GGCATCGCCGAGAGCCTTGCCTTCCTGAACGCCGGGTCCGCAACCTCCACGGGCGGCCAGGCATGAGCGCCGCACAGGGCACCGGGCGCGGCCCGGTCGGCGTCGCCGTCATCGGCGCCGGGAACATCAGCAAGCAGTATTTGGACAACCTCACCACGTTCCCGGACCTCAAGGTCCATCTCATCGCCGACCTCTTCGAGGAAGCCGCGGAAGCGCGGGCCAAGGAATACGGGATCGCCGAATGGGGCGGCGTCGATGCGGCCCTGAACCACCCCGACGTCGAAATCATCGTCAACCTGACCATCCCCGCCGCCCACGTGGAAGTCGCCACCGCCGCCGTCAACGCCGGCAAACACGTCTGGACCGAAAAGCCCTTCTCACTGGACCGTGACTCCGGGCTCGGCCTGCTCAAGGCCGCGGACGCCGCCGGCCTGCGGCTGGGCTGCGCCCCGGACACCTTCCTGGGCGCGGGGCTGCAGACCGCGCGGCGGCTGATCGAGCGCGGTGAGATCGGCGCCCCGCTGACCGCCATGACAATGTTCCAGGTCCCCGGACCCGAAGCCTGGCACCCCAACCCGGCCTTCCTCTTCCAGCACGGCGCCGGCCCCCTCTTCGACATGGGCCCCTACTACCTCAACACGCTGGTCCAGACCTTCGGCTCCATCCGCAAGGTCGCCGCCTTCGGCTCCAAGGCCAAGGAGGTCCGCGTGATCGGCACCGGGCCCAAGGCCGGCGAGGAGTTCACCGTCGACGTCCCCACCCATGTCTCCGCCTTGGCGCAGTTTGAAAGCGGAGCTTCCTCGCAGAGCATCTTCTCCTTCGAGTCGCCGCGCCCCCATGCCGGATTCGTGGAGATCACCGGTACCGAAGCCACTATTTCCCTGCCGGACCCGAACAACTTCGACGGCGACATCCGTCTCTGGCGCGCCGGCGACGAGGAGTGGACGATCATCCCGGCCGCCGGTCCCAGCCAGGGCCGCGGCATGGGCGTCCTGGACATGGCCCGGTCCATCCGCGCCGGCGTTCCGCACCGCGCCACCGGCACCCTTGCCTACCACGTGGTGGACGCCATGGTCTCGATCGCGGAATCCATGGAGTCCGGGACCTTTGTGGACGTCGAAAGCTCCGCACCCGTCTCCCCGGCCCTCCCCGAGGACTGGGACCCCACCGCATCCACCCTTTAGGAACAATCATGAACTCCCAAGAAGCCCGTCCGCTCGGCGTGGCCATGATCGGCTACGCCTTTATGGGCAAGGCCCACTCGAATGCCTGGCGCAATGTTGCCAGTTTCTTCGACGTCCCGGCATTCGAACAGCGGGTTTTGGTCGGCCGGGATCCGGACGGGGTCGCCGAGGCCGCCGCGAAATACGGGTGGGCCGAGTCCGCGACGGACTGGCGGGAAGTGATCGCGCGGGACGACATCGACATCGTCGATATCTGCGCCCCCGGTTGGATGCACGCCGAAATCGCCATCGCCGCGCTTGAGGCCGGCAAACACGTCCTGGTCGAAAAACCGCTGGCCAACACCCTGGCCGAGGCAAAGTCCATGGCGGCGGCAGCCGTGGCGGCCCGGGAACGCGGGGTCCAGTCGATGATCGGGTTCAACTACCGCCGGGTCCCGGCCCTGGCCCTTGCCCGGGAACTCATCGCCGACGGACGGATCGGCGCGGTCCGGCAGGTCCGGGCCGCGTACCTGCAGGACTGGTTGGTGGACGCGGACTCGCCCATGACGTGGCGGCTGAACAAGGAGACCGCCGGATCCGGAGCGCTGGGTGACATCGCCTCGCACGCCATCGACCAGGTGCTGTTCCTCCT
>JBFGBS010000639.1:0-1817 GCA_041567475.1 Arthrobacter sp. | reverse complement strand
GGGCTGGTGGCGCTCAGCCGTGATCTACCAGATCTACCCGCGGTCCTTCCGGGACCTGAACGGCGATGGCATCGGCGATCTGGCCGGCATCACGGCCGAACTGCCCCGGCTGGCGGACCTCGATGTCGACGCCGTCTGGCTCTCCCCGTTCTACCGCTCCCCGCAGCGCGACGCCGGCTACGACGTCAGCGACTACTGCGACGTCGACCCGCTTTTCGGGACGCTGGCCGATTTCGACGCGATGATCGCGGAATCGGACCGGCTCGGCCTGCGGATGATTGTGGACCTCGTCCCCAACCACTGCTCCGACCAGCATGCGGCGTTCCAGGCTGCTCTGGCCGCTCCCGCCGGCAGTCCGGAACGGGACCTGTTCATTTTCCGCGACGGCCGCGGCGAGTTCGGCCAGGAAGCGCCGAACAACTGGCAGTCCCACTTCGGCGGTTCGGCCTGGACCCGGATCACCGAGCCCGACGGCGCCCCCGGCCAGTGGTACCTGCACCTCTTTGATTCCTCCCAGCCCGATTTCAACTGGGATAACGACGCCGTCCACGCCGAGTTCGCCCGGGTACTCCGCTTCTGGCTGGACCGTGGCGTCGCCGGCTTCCGCGTGGACGTCGCCCACGCCCTCGTCAAGGCCGAGGGCCTGCCGGAATGGGGCGGGCGCGCGGACGGCGCCAGCACGTGGGAATTCCCCGGCCACCTGGCGCCGATGTTCGGACAGCCGGCCGTGCACGAGATCTACCGCGAGTGGCGGAAGATCCTGGCCGAGTACGGTCCCGACAAAATCCTCTGTGCCGAGGCCAACGTGGAGCCGCTCTCCCGGCTCTCCGACTGGGTCCGCCCGGACGAAATGCACCAGGCCTTCAACTTCCCGTACCTGCACGCCGGCTTCGACCTGGGCCGGTTGCGCCACGTCGTCACCGAGTCACTCACGGCGCTGGATTCGGTCGGCGCACCCAGTACCTGGGTTCTGTCCAACCACGACGTCGTCCGGCACGCTACTCGCTTCGGCTACGACGGCCAGGCACCGCGCGATGGTGACGGCATCGGCGTCGCGGACCCGCAGCCGAACGAAGAGCTCGGCCGGTCCCGGGCCGCGGCAGCCTCCCTGTTCATGCTGGGCCTGCCCGGCGGAGCGTACCTCTACCAGGGCGAGGAACTTGGCCTGCCGGACGGCATCGAAATCCCCGACAACCGGCGCCAGGATCCCACCTTTGCCCGGACCGGCGGCGACCGGCTGGGCCGCGATGGCTGCAGGGTTCCCCTGCCGTGGCGCTCCGGGGAACTCCACGCCGGGTTCGGCAACGGCGAGGACCCGTGGCTGCCGCAGCCCGCCAGCTTTGATGCGCTGGCCCGTGACGCGCAGGACGCGTCGGCGACCTCGCACCTGAGCCTGTACCGGCGGATGCTGGTCCTGCGGCGGGAGCTCGGGCTCGGCCGGGGATCCCTGGCCTGGATGGAAGACTGGTGCACGGACACCTCGCTGGCCTTCCTCAACGGGACCACGGCCATCCTGATGAATACCGGCGCCGAGCCCATGGAACTGCCGGCAGGGCAGGTGCTGCTTCGCAGCATGCCGGATCCCGCCAGCGGCTATGTCATTACCGACGAACCCGGTGCAGAGCGCCGGCTGGGCGCAGGGGAAACCGTGTGGCTGAAAATCCGCGTCGAGGAGACGGAGCGCTAGCAATGCCGGGCATCAAGGACGTCGCGGAACGCTCGGGCCTCTCCATCGCCACCGTTTCGCGTGCCTTGAGCGGCAAGGGCAACGTCTCTGCCCGCAGCCGGGAACTGGCCCGGCAGGCCGCCGAGGAGCT
>JBFGBS010000638.1:0-1818 GCA_041567475.1 Arthrobacter sp. | reverse complement strand
CTGCGGACGTCCGGGCGCAGCGGCGGGTGGGCCAGGGAGTGGGTCACGCGCAGGAAGGCGTCCGACGTCGTGGTTCCCCAGCGGTGCACGGCCGGGTGCAGGGCCAGCCGCAGCGCCGGCGGGATGGACGAGCCGGCGGGTTGGTGCACGGCGGTGTTGGTCAGGACGACGCCGGCGAGCTGCTGCGGATGAGCCAGGGCCCAGCCGAGGCTGATCACGCCGCCCCAGTCGTGGCCGACCGTAACCACCGGGCCGTTCAGCCCGAGTGCCGTGGTGAGGTCGCCCAGATCGTTGATCCGGTCCGCCAGGCGGCGGAACGTGCCGGTGCGTTCGGAGAAGCCCATGTCCAGCTGGTCCACCGCCACCACGCGCCACGGATGCGCAGAATCGGAGCCGGCGGCCAGCAGGGTGCGCCACAGGTAGGACCACGTCGGGTTGCCGTGCACGCACAGCAGGGTGCCGGCAGGAGTCAGGCCCCGGCGGGAGAGCTGGGCGCCGTTGTCGAGCAGGTGCCAGTGGCGGACCGTTCCGGGCTCATCCGCGGCGGACGAGGACGCCACTGTGATTTCGCGCGACCAGTCCGGGTCGACGCCGGGCCAGCGGGCAATCACCATACGATTTCCACCATGGCGGTGTTCAGGCCGGACCCGACACCCATGCACAGGACACGGTCGCCGGCCCCGAGGGTTTGCGCTTCGGCGGCGAGGGTCATCGGGAGCGACGCCGGGCCCACGTTGCCCCAGTGTGGAAAGGTGATCGGCACCTTGTCCGGGTCCAGGTCGATGGCGCCAATGATGGCCTGCGTATAGGCATTGCTCACCTGGTGCGTGACGTACCGGTCCATCGAGGCCCAGTCCCACTCGGGCTGGGCCTCGTGCCAGGCATCGACCACGAGCTGCAGGCCGCCGTCGAGCAGGCCCTTGGTGTCGGTGGCCATGCCGTCGAGGCCGCCGACGCAGAGTCCGTGATGTTCGGTGCCGGCGCGCATCACGCCACCGATGATCCGGTGCGCTCCGGGGTGCTGGTCCGCCGGGCCCAGGACGGCGGCGGCGGCTCCGGAACCCAGGGTGAGCGTGGCGAACTCGCGGTGGAAGTCCGCCCGGGTCGTCTCGGGCCGCTGCAGCCTGGCCAGCGTGGCTTCCTGCGTGGCCTGGGCATCTTCACCATTGACGATCACCGCGTACCTGATCTGGCCGGAGTCGATCATATTTGCCGCCAGGGTCATGCCGTTGATGAATCCGAGGCACGCGTTGGCCACATCGAAGTTCATGGCCGAGGACGGCAGGCCGAGTCCGTGATGGATCTTCACCGCGACGGACGGTTCGAGGCTGCGCCGCGTGACGGAAGTGTTGATTAGCAGCCCCACGTCGGAGGCTGCGACGCCGGACTCGGCCAGTGCCTTCGCGCCGGCCTCGATGGCAGCGTCATCGAACGACGTTCCCGGGGCCCACCAGCGCCGGTGCGTGATGCCCGCAACCCGCTCGAGCAGGTTCGAGGGGAACTTCAGGCGCCGCAGCGTCGGCGCTAGCCTGTGATCGAAATCCGCGGAACTGACGACCTTCGGGGCTTCGACGCTGCTCACTGAAAGCAAGGCGGTGTTGCGGTGCCGGAAGGTCGCATTCCCTATCAAAATGAAGCCCCTGTTCGTGTCCGTCCTGTGCCCGGCGGCTGTGCTGACCTTCAAGCACAAGCCCGAGAGCTTAACTATGCCCGGCGCTGGTTAGTTCCTGCAGTTCGACACCAGCGCCCGCGGCACGGTTCGCATGTCCTGCGCGGAATTGTCGCAGCTTGGCAGACAATTGTCAGTATCTCGGATGT
>JBFGBS010000637.1:0-1821 GCA_041567475.1 Arthrobacter sp. | reverse complement strand
GAAGCGGTGGAAATCCCGTCCCGCGGGGTGTTCCTGCGAGGCCCGTTGCACCTGCCGGTCCCGGCAACAGCGGTGGGCCTGTTCGCACACGGGAGCGGCTGCTGCCGGCTCAGTCCGCGGAACCGCTATGTCGCCGGCGTGCTGCAGCAGGCCGGGCTCGGGACGCTGCTGCTGGACCTGCTGACGGCCGAGGAGGAGCGAAGCCGCGCGAATGTCTTTGACATCGGGCTACTGGCCCGCCGGCTGGTGTCGGCCACAGACTGGCTCGCCGGCCGGCCGGACACCGCCACCACCGCGATCGGTTACTTCGGCGCTAGTACGGGGGCCGGGGCCGCGTTGTGGGCGGCCGCCGAGCCGTCCTCCCGGGTGGGTGCCGTGGTGTCCCGCGGCGGCCGGCCGGACCTCGCGGGTGTGCGCCTCTCAGCCGTCCGGGCGCCGACGCTCCTGATCGTGGGCGGCTTCGACCATGAGGTGCTGGAGCTGAACCGGAACGCGCAGGAACTGCTGCGCTGCCCCAACCAGCTGGCCGTGGTCCAGGGTGCTACCCATTTGTTCGAGGAGACCGGTACGCTGGCGGCGGCAGCCATTCTCGCCAGAGATTGGTTTACCCGGTACCTGATGCCCGCCGCCACGAACCAGGAGTAGTTCATGACGTACACCTACAACGCTGTTGTCCCGCTGAGCTGGGAGGACACCGTCGACAGAACGCGCGAAGCCCTGGCCGCCCAGGGCTTCGGCATTCTCTCCGAAATCAATGTCAGGTCCACATTCGCTGCCAAACTCGGCGAAGAGGCAGCGGAGGAAGTCGGCGACTATGTGATCTTGGGTGCGTGCAATCCGCAGCTCGCGCAGCGGGCGCTGGTCAGCGAGCCGGACCTCGGGGCGCTTCTTCCGTGCAACGTGGTGGTGCGGCGCGCGGCTGGCGCCGCGGAGACAACGGTGCAGGCCATCGATCCGCAGACCATGGTCCAGCTCAGCGACAGCCCGGTGGTACGCGAGGTCGCCGACGACGCGGGCGCCCGGCTGCGGGCGGCCATGGCGGACATTTCTTCGGCGGGTTAAACTCCGGTTTCGTAGGCCACCGGTCGCTCACGTCTCCGGCTCGGCCCGGTCCTGGCCGACTACCAGGACCGGACAGTGTGCGTGCGCCGCGCACGCCCCGCTGACGGATCCGATGACCTGGGACAGGAAACCGCCCTGGCCGCGCCGGCCCACTACCAGCACCTGCGCGGTCTTGCTCTCATCGATCAGGACCTTGGCCGGCGGCCCGAACTTCACCGTCCGGATAAGCCCGGCCGGCTGCGCGCCGCCGAAGGCCCGCTCCAGGATCTGGTCTACGGCACGCTTGGCGCTTTCCTCGAGCTGCGTGGCGCTGGCTGTGCTTTCCTCCGGCAAGTGGGAGGCGAGGAAGAAGTCCGAGCTGCCCAGGCAGGTGATCACTTCCAACGGAGCATCGAAGCCGGTTGCCAGCCGGCCAGCCAGACGAAGGGCTGAAGTGGCGTATTCCGAGCCGTCCACGCCGACGACTATCCGCTGATCACCATTCATGGCCCCAGCCTGCCCCTCGTGGCTGGGGCTGCCTAGGGTCGAAAGTCATTGCGCGGCACGGGCGAACACGGGTGTCTGCCGGTGTCGCTAGCCGGTGTCTGCCGCCGTCCGCCAGGGGAGCACGTGGTGCGCGCCACCCGCCGCCGCGTCTAGGGTGGGATCACCACCACCTAAGGAGAAGTTGATGCGCGTAGCTGTAACCGGGGGAAGCGGGAAACTGGGCCGGAGCGTTGTGCGGCGGCTGACCGACGACGGGCACGAGGTCACAAACCT
>JBFGBS010000636.1:0-1826 GCA_041567475.1 Arthrobacter sp. | reverse complement strand
TCGACTCCCAGGAGTACACCGACGCCGAACGGGGCCACCTCCTCACGCGCTGCCGGGACGTCGAAGCGGCTTTGTCGAGCCGGATTCCGCCGCACCGGCGGGGCCGCCGCTAGCCGGCCTGACCCGCGGACCGCGCCGCCCGGGGGCGCACACCGGGCATAAAGGCCCTCAACAGGCCCGGACCGTTGACGGATAGTGGGAGAACCGGACGCTGGCTCACGGACCCCGGCGTCGCGCGTGGGCCAATCCCGTGGACCAATCATGAGGCACGGCCCATCAAGGCAGGCATCCGTGGTTCAACTGGAAAGCCGTACTGATGAGCATCTTTGAGGACAGGGTCGACGCCGGGCGGCAACTGGGCCGGCGGCTGGCGGGACTGCGCGGCCAGGACGTGGTGGTCCTGGGTCTTCCGCGGGGCGGCGTCCCCGTTGCCTTTGAGGTGGCGGCGGCGTTGGACGCGCCCCTGGACGTGATCGTCGTGCGCAAGCTGGGACTCCCGTACCAGCCGGAGCTTGCCATGGGGGCCATCGGCGAAGGCGGGGCCAAGGTGCTGGAGGAGCATGTGCTCGCCCACTCGAGGGTGGATGACGCCGAGCTGAGGGCCGTTGAGGACCATGAGCGCGCCATGCTCGAAGCGCGGGTGGTGCGCTTCCGGAAGGGCCGCAGCCGGCTGGATCTGACCGGCCGTATTGCGCTGGTTGTCGACGACGGGATCGCCACCGGGTCGACCGCGCGGGTGGCCTGCAGGATCGCCCGCCAGCAGGGGGCCGCGCGCGTGATCCTCGCCGTGCCCGTGGCCCCGGCGGAGACCCTGGCGGCCCTGACGGAAGCGGACGACGTCGTCTGCCTGGCCACGCCCCCGCAGTTCACCGCGGTCGGCTACCACTACCGGGACTTCTCCCCGACCGAGGACGACGAAGTAGTGAAGCTGCTGGACCTCGCGGCCGAACGGCTCAAGGGTCAACCGTCCGCTCCCAGGGACGCTGCGGCAGGGCCCGCCGCCGACACCGATGAGGAAGTCCGGATCGAAGCCGCCGGTGTGCTGCTTGAAGGCCACCTGCACGTGCCCGTTCCAGCCCGCGGCGTTGTGCTGTTCGCCCATGGCAGCGGCAGCAGCCGGCACAGCCCGCGCAACCGGTATGTGGCCGGTGTACTCCAGCAGGCAGGCCTCGGCACGCTGCTGCTGGATCTGCTGACTCCGGCCGAGGAACACGACCGGGCCAACGTCTTTGACATTCCGCTCCTGGCCCGCCGGTTGTCCGCGGCCACGGACTGGCTGGCCGGCAGGGCCGACACGGCAACCAGCGCTGTCGGCTATTTCGGCGCAAGCACCGGTGCGGCAGCGGCGTTGTGGGCGGCATCGGGGCCCTCCGCCCGGGTGGCCGCCGTGGTGTCCCGCGGAGGACGGCCGGATTTGGCCGGACCACGGCTCTCGGGCGTATTGGCGCCGACGCTGCTGATCGTGGGCAGCTTCGACCACGAGGTCCTGGAACTCAACCGCCGGGCCAAGGCCATGCTGCAGTGCCCCAACCAGCTTGCCGTGGTGCAGGGTGCCACCCACCTGTTCGAGGAAACCGGTACGCTGGCCGCGGCGGCCATTCTCGCGAGGGATTGGTTCGTCCGGTACCTGATAGCCGCGAGCAACCCCGAGGAGTAACCCATGAGCTACACCTTCACCACTGTCGTCCCGCTGAGCTGGGAGGACACCGTGGAAAAAACCCGCGAGGCGCTGTCCGCCCAGGGCTTCGGAATCCTCTCGGAGATCAATGTGCGCTCCACGTTCGCTGCCAAGCTCGGCGATGACGCGGCAGAGGAAGTCGGCGACT
>JBFGBS010000635.1:0-1829 GCA_041567475.1 Arthrobacter sp. | reverse complement strand
CCCGCACCGGCCCGCACCGGCCCCGCAGGGTTTGTCGCAGCATGCGGCCGACGGGATCCCGCAGGAGCTCCTGTCCCGTGCGCTCGCGGCCACGTCCGAGATTTCACTCATCACCGACGCCGAGCAGAAAATCCTGCACGCTAGCCGCTCTTTCACCACGATCACAGGCTATGCCGAGGCGGAAGTCCTGGGGAGCAATTGCCGGCTGCTGCAGGGCCCGGGCACTGCCCCGGAAGCGGTTCAGGCCATTCGGTCCGCGCTGTCCCGCGGCGAGAAGTTCTACGGGGATATCCTCAACTACCGCAAGGACGGCTCGCCGTTCTGGAATGCCCTGAAGATCACTCCGCTCCTGAACGACGCCGGTCAGGTGACCCACTTTGTCAGCGTTCAGCGCGACGTCAGTACGCGCATGGCCTTGCAGGAGCAACTGCGCTTCCAAACCACCCACGATCAGCTGACCGGCCTGCCCAACCGTGCCGCGCTGGACTCCCACCTCGGCAAGGTCTTGGAGCCCGACGGCGGTTCCCGTCCCGCCGTCGCCGTCGGAGTCATCAATCTCGACCGGTTCAAACAACTCAACAACACCCTTGGCCACGAAACGGGTGACGCTGTGCTGGCGGAGTGGACGGCGAGGATGCAGGCCGCCCTTCAGGAGGGAGAGTTCCTGGCCCGCATGGGGGGCGACGAATTCGTCCTCGTGGTCGAGGACGTCCCGGAACCCGAAGCTCCGCAGCGGCTGGCTGACGTACTGCAGCGGTTGGGTCAGACCATGGAGCAACCGTTCCACGCGGCCGGAGCAGATACGACAGGTACAGACGCAGCCGGAACAGACGCGGCCATCACGATCACGATGAGCGCCGGGCTGGTTTTGTCCCCGCGCGACGGGGTGGACATGCGCACGCTGCTGCGCAACGCCGACGCCGCCCTCAAGGTGTCGAAATCGCAGGCGACCGCTCCGCTCCTCCGGTGGCATCTGGACGCCGCTGATCCTGCCGACAGGACCTCCGCCAAACCCGCCGAAACCCTGGCCGCCGCGGGTACAGGTTCCGAAACCCGGCCGGCACCGGACGTGGCATCCGCCGCGGATGTCGCAACGTACAAGGACCGTCTCTTCAACGGCGGCCTGGAAATGTTCATGCAACCGGCCGTGGACCTCCGGGACGGCAGTGTCTATCTGTTTGAATCGTTGGCCCGGCTCCGGCTCAGCGACGGCACGTTTGTTCCTCCGGCCGCGTTCCTCCCCCATCTCGGCGCCGGCGAGGTGGACCTGCTATTCCGGTTGGGCCTGGACCAGGCGTTGGGGCGGCTCGCGGAGTGGGAGACCCCGGGGGAGCCGTTGAAGGTGTCCGTGAACCTCGCTCCGTCGACGCTTCTGGTTCCCGGCTGCCGCCGCTTCATCGAGGAGACGTTGGACGCACACGGTATTGAGCCGCAGCGGCTGGTCCTGGAGTTGCTTGAGACCGAAACGATGGACTCGGAAATCCTCAGCGGGCCGTTGAACGCCTTGGTCGAGATGGGCGTAGGCCTGGCCATGGATGACCTCGGTGCAGGTTATAGCAGCCTGAAGCGGCTCTCCTTGCTGCCATTCACGAGCGTGAAGATTGACCGGGACATGCTCACCGGGCTTCGCAGCAACCCGCTCGAAACCCTCAGCCTGATCGCGACGCTGATCCAGATCGGCCGGGATTTCGACATGACAGTAGTCGCCGAGGGCCTGGAGGACCGCGCCTTGACGGAGGCTGTGGCCGTGCTGGGCGCCCGGTACGGGCAGGGCTATCACGTGGCCCGCCCGATGCCCGGGCCCGAGGTGCCGCAGTGGCTGGCGGAGT
>JBFGBS010000634.1:0-1829 GCA_041567475.1 Arthrobacter sp. | reverse complement strand
CGCGGCCGTCCTTGACCAGGAGCGCATCATCGCCGCAGCGCTGAAACTCGTCGGGCACAGCGGTTATGAGGGCTTTACGATGGCCGCCCTGGCCCGGTCCCTGCAGGTGGCGCCGTCGGCCCTCTACAACCACGTTTCATCAAAGCGCGACGTGCTGGTCCTCATCCAGGACCATCTGACCTCGTTCGTGCAGGTGGCGGCGTTTGACTCGGAACCGTGGGACCGCGCCGTCCGGGATTGGGCCTGGAGCTATCGGGACGTCTTTTCCCGGCACACGCCGCTGATCCCGGTCATTGCGGTACTCCCGGTGGCCGATGCCCCGAAGACCCTGGCGATGTATGAAGCGGTCAGTGCCGGTTTCAGCCGGGCCGGGTTTCCCCAGGAGCGCATTGTGGCGGCCATTGTGGCGCTCGAGTCATTCATTTTCGGGTCGGCCTATGACGTCACGGCTCCGGCGGACATCTTTGATGCGGGCAGCATGGCGGCCTCAACGCCGAACTTCACCGGCGCCGTCGCGCACCTGGCGGACAGCGGCTACGGGACCCCGGCCGATGTTGCCTTCAGCCTCGGACTCGAGGCGCTCATCGCAGGATTCGGAACCCTGCTGGTCTGACCGGGAGCTCCCGGGCGCCCGGCCTGGACGGTTAAACGAAAGAACCCCGGTCCGAAGACCGGGGTTCTTTACAATGCGTGCGCGAGGGGGGATTTGAACCCCCACGCCCTTTCGGACACTGGCACCTGAAGCCAGCGCGTCTGCCGTTCCGCCACTCGCGCGCAACTTCTTTGACCGGCAAGTTGTCCGTTTCCGGAACCATCGACCTCGTCAAAGCAGCGAGATCAAGCATAACGGACAAGTGCGGAAAAACGCTAATCGGGCCCTGCGGCACCGTCCCGCCGGTGTTTTCCGAACCGCACGGGCCGCCGTTGCGAAGTCCGTGCCGCCGGCCCGCCACGGCAGCGCGGCGGGGAGGCCATCGCACGTCAGGGAGCGTTCGCCGTCTTTTTTCTGCACACGGTCCGGGGGCTCATTAGGGCCATTCCCAGTCACGCCCAGTAGTATCTGATGTAGGAGTGCCCCACTACGGCGCGCTCTCAAACGAGCTGGAAATCGAGTTCCGGAACGAACGCTGCCTCGGCAGCTCGCTGGAAAGGAGAAAGACCATGGGGTTGCTGGACAAAGTCGAGCGCGGCATCGAGAAGGCCGTCCGTGGAGTTTTCTCTACCGGTTCCCGCGCCCAGGTTGAACCTGTCGAGATCGCCAGCCGGCTCCGCCGTGATGTGGACAATAAGTCCATTACGATCGCCGCGGGCCGCACGCTGGCACCCAACGTCTTCGACGTCCTCCTCAGCGATGACGACTTCCAGCGGGCCCAGGAATGGGGTACGCCCCTCGCGGAAGAACTGTGCGACGTCGTCATAAACCACGTTCGCAGCCAGGGCTACACCCTCCAGGGTCCGGTCCGGGTCAGCTTCCGCCGCGACGAGGAACTTCGGGTCGGAAATTTCGAGATCACGTCCCGGACCGAAAAATCCTCCGCTCCCGCGGCGCCGGCTCACCCCGCCGCCCACGCCCATGTGCCGGCCGCACCAACCCGCCAGCCGGTCCGGCTGCAGCCGGTGCTGGATATCGACGGGCAGCGCTATTCCCTCAATGCCCCTTCGATCGTTCTTGGACGCTCGTCGGAGGCAGACATTCTTATTGACGACACCGGTGTGTCCCGCCGCCATCTGGAGATCAGGACGGGGCCGGGCCTCGCCCAGGCCATCGACCTGGGCTCGACGAACGGCAGCTATGTCAACGGCCAAAAGATCGTGGGCAGCTCGGACCT
>JBFGBS010000633.1:0-1830 GCA_041567475.1 Arthrobacter sp. | reverse complement strand
CCAATGCCGAATTGATCGCAGCCATCCGGCGGCGGCTGGCAGCCGACGCTGATCCGGTCCGCGCCGCCGGCGCGCAGGCATACATGAAGTCGGCGATGCCCTCGCTGGGAGTCCGGGTTCCGGAGGTCAGGCGGATCGTCAGGGCCGCCGCCAGGGAGTTGCCGCCCGGATCGTTGGAGGAACTGATGTCAACGGTCCTGCAGCTGTGGCGTGACGCCACCTGGCGGGAGGAACGATACGCGGCCATCGACCTGACCGGGCTCCCGTTGGCCGCCGGCGAGCCGGTCATGTTGCCGCTCTACGAGGAGATCATCCGCAGCGGGGCCTGGTGGGACCTCGTGGACGGAGTCTCGCACCGGCTGTGCGGCCTGCTGCGGGAGCACCGTGAAGACATCACCCCGGTACTGCGGCGTTGGAGCACGGACCCGGACTTGTGGATCCGGCGGGCCTCCATCACCGCCCAGCTCGGCGCGAAAACCGCCACGGACCCGGATTTGCTGGCGGCCGTGATCGAGCCGAATCTGGCCGACCCGGAGTTTTTCATCCGTAAGGCGATCGGATGGGCGCTCCGTGATTTTGCTGCCACAGATCCGGAATGGGTACGGGGGTTCGTTGAGCGGCACGGCACGGAGATCAGCCCCCTCGCGCGCCGGGAAGCGCTCCGCAAGCTCCCCTAGCCGGGGTGCGGAGACGGGCGACGGCGTCCCGCCCTGGGCCCGCGGCGGGAATCCCGGGATTCGACGGCGAGGACGGTCACGTCGATCTTTCCGGCGTCAAGCCCGGTCACGCTGATTCGTTGCCTGATCAGATGCTGGAGTGACTCAGCCACGGCGAGCGCCGTGAACGCCATGTCCGTGGCGATGTCGACCTGGACATCCGCCCGTCCATCCCGGATGGTGACCCACACGCCGTCGTGCCGTGATGTCTTGATTCTTTCGGCTACGCCGGGAACGTTTCGTCCCAGCCTGGATCCGAGGCCGGCCACCAGGTTCCGCAGCGTTGGTTCCAGCCGGAGCACTCCCGGGGTATCTAGGGCTGCCCGCATGGCCAGGTCCGCTATGACGCCGCCATCGATGAGCTGGCCACGGATAGGTTTCTCATTCATCGTAGAGGTCCTCCACAGTGATATTGATGGCTCCATCGACGACGCCGAAGTGGGCGAGCAGGGTGTCTGCCAGTTTGGGGCGAAGGCTGTTGATGTGGGCCGGCGTCAGCGAGCCCACGGCAGCCACGACCCGCAGGTTGACGTCCAGCCGGGCGCCTTCGCGGCCGGAGGGGCCGCGGGAGCCGGCGGGTTCGGCGGCCACTTCGATATGGCATCGCCGTGCCCGCACGCCGGAAACGTCCCGGACCGCGTCGCGGATCACCGCGCAGATTGCCTGTTCGCTGACGTTGATCGTGCCGCTGGCCGAGTCGCCAAGCCGGATGATCTTACCGCGGCGGACCTCCGACCGTGCCACGTCCATGACGACGGCGGTGACGTTGTCCCGCAGCTCCAGGCGGGGGTCCCGGACGTCGGCGTCGCGCATGGCGTCCGTCGCTTGCCTTAGCTGCAGCAGGCTTTCCCGCGCGGCGCGGCATTGGGCGCACTGTGCCTGGTGCGGGGTTGGCGGCTCTTCGATGGTCGCCCAGATCCTGTCGATGGATTCGCCGCAGCCCAGCCTCGGAACATCGGGTTCTATCGCCATTGCTCCAGCCCCTCCGCTAGATGGTGCCGTGCGCGGGCAATCCGGCCGCGGACAGCGCCCTGGCTGATTTCCAGCGCGGCAGCGATCTCCGCGTAGCTGCGCCCGTGGATTTCGTAGAGCAGCCAGCATGCCCTCAGCTCTG
>JBFGBS010000632.1:0-1831 GCA_041567475.1 Arthrobacter sp. | reverse complement strand
GTAATGCCCACCCACCTGACGGTCCGCAGTTCTACCGGGGAACTAATGCGGCGCCGCGACGATGCCGAGAGCGAGCATGCAGATGGCGCGGACTTCGCCGTCGGACAGATCCAGCCTCAGGAGCTCCTCGATCTTACGTAGCCGGTAGCTGAGCGTGTTCCGGTGGATGAAGAGCTCATCGCAGATCTTCGCGGAATTTCCGCTGTGGCGGAGGTACGCGGCGAAGGTCTCCCGCAGGGCGCCGCCGCCGTCGGACGCCAGCGGCGCCAGCAACCGTTCGCACATGGCCACCAGGCCCGCACTGGGCAATCCCCACACGATGCCGGCGAGATCGGCCGGCGGCGCCGGCTGCACGCCGGGCAATCCCACACGGCGGCGCGCGAGCTGCAGCGTCAGCGGCAGTTCGGTAAGGCTGGCGGATTCCGTGACGATGACGGACAACTCCGGGGCGTCGCGGAAAAATTCATCGACGGCATCAAGCAACTTCGCCGTTCCGTGCCCGTCCTGGAGCAGCAGCGTAGTGAGCCCGTTTTCCTCCATGAACCCCACCGTGCCGTAACCGGCCTGCAGCCCCACCCGGGCGCGCCACGCAATGGCGCGCAGCTTTGCGGGGGCCACCTTTTCAGCTTCGCCGATGAGCACCGTGCCCCAGTCTCCGTCCGGGTCGAAGCCCGCTTCGAGGGCATAGCGGCGCAGCCGCGCCGACGGCTCTCCGCGGTCCTCGTAGAGGGCCTCCACGAACCGGGCGGCTTCGCGGGAATGCAACGGTGAATGGGACCCGAGGGTGTGGCTGAGCTGCATGGCAATGACGGCAGCCACCGGACCCAGGACGGGCTGCAGGACGATGTTGCTTGCCATTCCCTCAATGGCAAGCCTGAACTGCTCGGACGCACCGCTGGGCAGACGCAGCGTGGTCCGCGCGGTTCCGCCGAGGGCCGCACCAGCTGAGACAAGCTCGAACGCGTTGTGGTCGATCACGGCCACCCTGGCATCCACGGCAGCCGCCACCCGTCCCAGGACCTCGGCCAGGGAATGCCCGTCGGCCGCCAACCTGGTGCATTCATCAGCCAGCTCCCAGCCCTTCCGCAGCTCCTCGAAACGCTCGGCGGCGATGACCTGCTCCACGTGACGCATGACCAGCACGAAGGGCACTTCCGGCGGAAGCTCCAGCAGCGGGAGACCATGGGCTTCGCAGGCCTGGAGCAGGCCGGCCGGCAGTTCCCGGTGCGCGGCGCCCAGGCCGAAGACCAATCCGGACACGGGCACAGAGATCAGCCGTTCCACATAGGCATCCCAAATCCTGAAGTCCGTGACGTTCAAACCCATTCCGTTGGTCAGCACGAGAGCGTTGACGCTCAGGAAGGGCGTGGGGTCCATATGTTCGGTGGGCGCGCACCACGTAATCGGCCGGTTCCGGCGCTCGTCGGTCCCCGCAACGCGCAGTCGAATGTTGAGTTCGACGTCGGCGGCCAAGTCTGAAATTCGCATCAAGCCTCCCGGAGGGCCGGTCCAGCCCGCTGAATAGTGCAGCAAGCATAATTGACCCGCCTAAGTTCAGCAATCTGCACAATATCGCTCACCCGGAATGCTGGTTAGCGTTGCCCCTATGCAAACCAACGTGACTTCCGACACTTACGGCCGCGTGCTCCTGAACTCCGACATGGGCGAGGGCCTGGGCCTCCACGAGTTCGGCAATGACGAAGAACTTATGCGCGTCATCGACGTTGCCAACGTCGCCTGCGGGTACCACGCCGGCGATCCCGATGTCATGAACCGGACCGTGGCCCTCGCCGCGGAGCACGGCGTGGCCGTCGGTGCCCATCCCGGACTT
>JBFGBS010000631.1:0-1831 GCA_041567475.1 Arthrobacter sp. | reverse complement strand
GGGAACGAAGGCGGCAGGGAAGCGGGACAACAGCGCCGCCGTCAGGCTCCGGCGCGGTCCGTCGTCGGCGCTCACCCGACGGAATCCGTCCGTAGCAGCAGACTTCCGGTCGTCCGGCACGTCCAGGCTCACGATCTCGTCGGCGAAGACCCCGCTGGCAGCGGCGGCCAGTGCGCGCTGGTGGCTGCGGAGGGCGAACTCGTCCTGCCGTGCCCTGCTGATCCCGAAGCGCCCGGCCACGTTCTCGGCGGCTACGCCCATATCCGGGTCCCCGGTGGATGCCGGCGCAAACTGGGCCCGGGCAAAGAACTCCGGCGTGCCGTCGGCGCCGCGGCGGGCCCGGAGCGGCGCCGTGCTGATGCTCTCCACCCCGCCGGCCAGGTAGATGCCGTCGCCGCCGGCGGCCACGAGCCGGGACGCCAGCACGATCGCGTCCAGGCCGGACCCGCACTGCCGGTCCACCGTGAGGCCCGGGACGCTGACCGGCAGTCCGGCCTCCAAGGCGGCCAGCCGGGCGACGTTACCTCCGCCGCCCACCGCGTTGCCGATCACGACGTCGGTCACGGCTTCCGGGGGCAGGGTCCGGCCGCCGGGCAGGGCAAGGAGGCTGCGGAGCACGGGCGCCAGCAGCCGGTGCGCCGGCACGGACTTCAGCGCACCTCCGGCGCGGCAGACCGGGGTCCGGCGGGCCGCCAGAATGACAGGCTGCCGCTCCGGCGGCAGGCCCAACTCAGCCAAGGCGCCGCACCCGCCGGTCATTGGTGCCGATCCAGTCGAGCAGGAGCTGCCGGCTGATTTTCCCCCGGTCCGTGAGCGGAAGTTCGGACATGGCGAAGTACTCCAACGGGTGTTTGGCCCGGGACAGGACCTCCGAGACGCCCGCTTTCAGCTGCGTCGCCGTCAGCCCGCCGTGGGAGGGCAGGACGGCGGCCACGACCCGCTGGCCGCGGACGTCGTCGTTTTTTCCGGCCGCGACGACGGCAGCGACGCCCGGCACCGAGGCCAGCGCAAGTTCCACTTCATGCGGATAGACGTTGGTCCCGGCGGTGACGATCATGTCGGCGCGGCGGCCCAGAATGTGGAGGTTGCCGCCGGAGAGGTAGCCCTGGTCCCCCACGGTGTACCAGCCGTCGAAAGACCGCAGCGCCTCGCCGTCGTCGCCCCAGAGATAGCCGTCGCTGACCATGGCGCTGCAAATGCAGATGTTGCCGACGGCGCCGTCCGGAAGCCGGGCGCCGTCGTCGTCCAGGATCCGGATCTGCACACCGGGGAACGGCCGTCCGAGTCCGGTGCCGGCCAGCTCGGGAGGCTCCCCGGGCCTCAGGCCGGCCCCCGCGACGAAGCTGAGCTCGGAGGCACCGTAGTACTCGAAGATGACCGCATTCGGCGCCCACCGCCGGGCGGCCTCCAAGGTGCGGGCGTCCAGCTTGGAACCGGCGCAGATGATGCTGCGGACCCCCGAGGCGTCCACGCCGCCGGTGAGGCCGCGCTCGCTGAGCAGCCTGAGCATGGTGGGAACCAGGACGAGCCGGGTGATGCCATCGTGGCTGACGGCTGCATGCGCCGCACCGACGTCGAAGTGTTCCAGGGTGTGGAATTCCGAGCCGGCGTAAAGGCACTCGGCCAGGGCGTACAGGTTCATGCTGGCGGCCAGCGGCCCCGGGGCGAGGGTTTTATCGCCCGGCGTCAGGCCGAAAAACTCGATGGATGCCGCGAAGGACTCCTGCCAGGACTCCCGAGTCCGGGTGAACGCCTTCGGGACGGACGTGGTGCCGGAGGTCAAGCCGATCAGGAACGTACTGCCGGGCGGGCCGTCGGCGAGGCCGGAATC
>JBFGBS010000630.1:0-1835 GCA_041567475.1 Arthrobacter sp. | reverse complement strand
GGCCGTGCCGCAGCTTCGAGGCCACGTACAGGGCCTCGCCGAGGGCAAAGAGCCCCACGGCGACGAGGACCATGTCGATGCCGTCCACAAGGTTCGGGTTATCGAACGTGAAGCGCTGCTGTGCAGTGCTGTCATCGATGCCGACCAGTCCGATGAAGAGTCCGAGCGCCAGCGAGGCCAGCCCGCGCAGGACCGAGGCGCCCAGCAGCGCGCCCACGGTCAGGAAGGCCACCACCATCAGCGCCACATAGTCCACCGGGCCCAGGCCCACGGCGAGTTCCGCGACGATGGGAGCCAGGAACGTCAGCAGCACGGTCGCGATGGTACCGGCGATGAACGAGCCGATCGCCGCCGTCGCCAGGGCCGCCGCTCCCCTGCCGGCCTTGGCCATCTTGTTGCCCTCGAGCGCCGTGACGATCGAGGCGGATTCGCCCGGGGTGTTGAGCAGGATGGAGGTGGTGGAGCCGCCGTACATCCCGCCGTAATAGATGCCGGCGAAGACGATCAGTGCCGCCGCCGGGTCCAGCGAGTAGGTGATGGGCATCAGCAGCGCCACGGTCATGGCGGGGCCGATGCCGGGCAGGACCCCGACGGCGGTGCCGACGAAGACGCCGCCCAGGGCGTAGAGCAGGTAGACGGGCTGCAACGCCGTCGCAAATCCTTCGAGCAGCAGCATAAAACTATCCACGGAAGAAAGGCACCCCCTCGAGGAGCGGGCCCGGCGGGAGCGAGACGCCCAGCAGTCCGCCGAAGACGTACTGCAGCACCAGGGCCAGGATGATGGATATGCCGATCGCCTTCCACAGCGGCCGGGCGGCCAGGGACCATGCGGCCCCGCTGAAGAGGACGGCCGCCGCCACGGGCCAGCCGGCGGGTTCGATCAGGAAGATGTGCAGCACCACGAACGCGACGAGCTTGGCCAGGGCCACCCAGTCGGTCTTGGCGCTGGCATCGAGGTCTTCGCCCTCCTCGGCCTGCCCCACCCTGCCGCGCAGCACCTGGGCGACGATCCCGGTGCCGAAGAGCACCAGCATGCCGCAGACGATGTAGGGGAAGGCCCGCGGGCCGATTCCGGTTTCCGACGGCGGGATCGGGATGGATCCCGCCGTCAGGAGTCCTGCCACGCCCACACTGACGAACACGAGGGCAAACAGGATCTCCCCCGTGGGCCGCGGGACGGACGTTGTGACATGGCTGGACATTGTTACTTGACCAGGCCGATCTCGGTCAGTGTGGTCTTGACGTTGGCGATGTCCTCGGTCAGGAACGTCGAGAAGTCATCGCCGGCAAGGAAGGCATCGTCCCAGTTGTTCGTGGCCAGGGTGGCCTTCCAGTCCGCGGAGTCATGCAGTTCGGTGACGAGGCCGGTCAGTGTGGCGCGCTGCGCGTCGTCGATGGAGCCCGGGGCGACCACCCCGCGCCAGTTGGTCAGGACAACGTCGATGCCCTGGTCCTTGAGCGGCTTGACGCCGGGCAGGGCGGGCGCCTCCGTCTTGCCCGAGACCGCGAGCGCCCGGACCTTGCCGGCCTTGACCTGTTCGGCGTATTCGCCGACGCCGGAGATCCCGGCCTGGACCTTGTTGCCGAGCAGGGCGGCAATGGATTCGCCGCCGCCGGAGTAGCCGATGTAGTTCAGCTTGTCCGCCTCGACGCCCTGGGATTTGAGGATCTGGCCGGCCAGGATGTGGTCGGCGCCGCCGGCCGAGCCGCCGGTGATGGCGACGCCCTTGCCGTTGGCCTTGATGTCCGCCACGAGGTCCTGGACGCTCTGGTACGGGGAGGACTCCGGGACCACCAAAACGAGCGGTTCTTCGGTGAGGCGGGCAATCGGCGTC
>JBFGBS010000629.1:0-1838 GCA_041567475.1 Arthrobacter sp. | reverse complement strand
TTTCGATGGCCTTCTCGGCGTCACCGTTGGCCTCGTCAAGAGCCTTCTTGACATCCATCATGCCGGCGCCGGTGCGCTCGCGCAGAGCCTTGATATCAGCGGCAGTGTAGTTCGCCATGTGAACCCCTCTGTCTAGAAATTTTATGTGGTGTACGGACTGACAGGACGGCTGCTCACCCAGTGAGCGGCCATCCTGTCAGTACCCCCGTCGCTGCGGACAGCATGGGGGCGATCCAGATTTACTTCTCTGCTTGCCTGGCTGGTTACTTGGCTTCGCCGGCGGCGTCGTCAGCAACCGGGGTTGCCTCGGCGGCAGCCGGGGCTTCCTCAGCGGCGGGTGCTTCTTCAGCAGCCGGGGCTTCCTCAGCGGCGGCCGGAGCGGCAGCCTCTTCGGTCTTGTTGCCCTCGAGGAGTTCGCGCTCCCAAGCGGCCAGCGGCTCTTCCGGAGCTTCCGTGGTGCCGGTTGCACGCTGGTTGCGCGCGATGAGGCCCTCAGCAACAGCATCGGCGACAACGCGGGTCAGCAGGTTCACGGAGCGGATGGCGTCGTCGTTGCCCGGGATCGGGAAGTCGACTTCGTCCGGATCGCAGTTGGTGTCCAGGATGGCAACAACCGGGATGTTCAGCTTCTTGGCTTCGTCGACAGCAAGGTGTTCCTTCTTGGTGTCAACGATCCACAGAGCAGAGGGAGCCTTGGTGAGGTTGCGGATACCACCGAGGTTGGTCTGCAGCTTGGTGAGTTCGCGACGGAGGAGCAGCAGCTCCTTCTTCGTGTAGGCCGAACCTGCGACGTCGTCGAAGTCGATCTCTTCGAGTTCCTTCATGCGCTGGATGCGCTTGGAAACCGTCTGGAAGTTGGTCAGCATACCGCCGAGCCAACGCTGGTTCACGTAAGGCTGGCCAACGCGGGTAGCCTGCTCGGCGATGGATTCCTGCGCCTGCTTCTTGGTGCCGACGAAGAGCACGGTGCCGCCGTGTGCGACGGTGGCCTTCACGAACTCGAAGGCACGGTCGATGTAGGACAGCGACTGCTGCAGGTCAATGATGTAGATACCGTTGCGCTCCGTGAAGATGAAGCGCTTCATCTTCGGGTTCCAACGGCGGGTCTGGTGTCCAAAGTGGACGCCGCTGTCAAGCAGCTGGCGCATAGTTACGACGGGCATGCCGGCGCTCCTTCCGGCAGGTCATTCATGAGGCAGCCCAGAGGCTGTCTTACCCTGCCAATAGTTGACGGTTAATTAGCTCACGCCCAGGCGGGCGCTGCTCCTGGCATCCACTGCGCTTCCCATCCGCACCAATAAGGAACGGACCGCGGGAGGCGCAGTCCTCCGCACCGGAAGATTCAACTTCAGGCAGGGAGGGCTGGATACGCGTAGTCAGCCGCTGCTCCCCCGCACTCCTGAATGAGACGTGCCGGCTTTGATAAGCGTGAGGGCACAGCAAACTGCTCCACTTAGTGTACTACAGGGCCCCCGTCGTTCTGCACCGGCGGGGCGGGCCGGCGCCGATGCCCGGCGCGGCCGTCCGGGCTTATCCACATGGCGTCACGGACCGCTGTCACCGGCCCGGAAACCGCGGGACGCTGGGGGCATGAAGCTCCCGATGATTCCGGCGTCCCTGACCCTGGCCTTCGCCCTGGCGGGTGCCGGTTCGGCGTTCCCGCCCCCTATGGCCGGCAGCCCCGCCGCCGCGGACGCTCGGGCGGGTCCCGCGGCGGGCTCATGGCGTTGGCCCCTGCACCCCAGGCCTGCCCTGCTGCGGGCGTTCGACCCTCCGGCGCACCCGTGGCTGAGCGGGCACCGCGGCGTGGACCTGGCCACGGGCACCGACTCCGCGGC
>JBFGBS010000628.1:0-1839 GCA_041567475.1 Arthrobacter sp. | reverse complement strand
GTCAGTCCCGGCACCCTCGCGCGGACCGGCAGGCCTGCACGGAAATGCGCCGGCGAATGCGCCACGGGAACCGGACACGGGTGCCGTGCACGACGACGACGCGCTGCTGATGATCTTCACGTCCGGCACCGAGGGAGCCAGTAAGGCCGCCGTGCTGACGCACGCGAACTGCTTCTGGACAAACCTCTCGCTGTCCCGGACCTTGGATCTGGGCAGCACCGACGTGGTGCTCGCCGTCCTGCCGCAGTTTCACGTCGGCGCCTGGAACATCCAGCCGCTGCTGGCATGGTGGACCGGCGCCACCGTGGTGCTCGAGCGCGGCTTCGAACCGGGCCGGGTGCTGCAGCTGATCGCCGAACGGGGCGTCACGATGCTGATGGGCGTCCCCACCCACTACCTGATGCTCGCCGAACACCCGGACTTCGCGCAGGCCGAACTCGGCAGCCTCCGGCACGCGGTGGTGGGCGGGGCTCCGATGCCTGCGCCGCTGCTGCGGATCTGGCACCGCCGGGGCGTCGCCCTGAGCCAGGGCTACGGGCTGACCGAGGCCTCCCCCAACGTCCTCTGCCTGGCCAACGAGGACGCGGCCCGGATGGCCGGGTACTCGGGCAAACCGTATCCGCACGTCACCGTGGCCGTGGCCGACCCCGTCACCGGGGAGATCCTCGACGGCGCCGCGCACGGTGAACTGTACGTCAGCGGGCCCGGCGTCTTCGCCGGCTACTACCGCGACCCAGCCGCCACCGATGCCGTGCTGGCCGGCGGCTGGCTGCGGACCGGTGATCTGGTCGAACGCGACGCCGACGGCTTCATCAGGGTCGTGGACCGGCTCAAGGACATCTACATTTCGGGCGGCGAAAACGTGGCCCCGGCCGAGGTCGAGGCCGTACTGCTGAGCCATCCGGCCGTCGCCCAGGCCGCCGTGGTCGGCATCGAGGACGAACGCTGGGGCGAGACCGGCGTGGCCTTCGTGGTGATCCGCCCCGGACTCGCCAGCGACGAGCAGGAACTCCTGGACCACTGCGCCGCCCGCCTGGCCGGGTTCAAGGTCCCGGCCCGGATCGAAATGGTCGGCGCGTTACCCCGCACGGCGCTGAACAAGGTACTCCGCGGCCGGCTCCGCCAGGAACTCGCACGCACCGATGGGGGCCGGGCATGAGCACGACCCCGCGCACGGCGCGCGGCACCCAGACCCGGGCCAAGCTGCTCCAGGCCGCCGAAGCGGTCTTCGCCTCCGTCGGCTACCACGAGGCGTCCATCGTCAAGATCACCGAGGCGGCCGGCGTCGGCCTCGGCACGTTCTACCTCTACTTCGAGGGAAAGCAGGCCATTTTCGACGAGGTCGTCGAGGACCTCAACCGTCGGGTGCGGCACGCCATGACCGACGCCGCACGCGCCGCCGGGACCCGGCTCGAGGCAGAACGCGCCGGCTTCCGGGCCTTCTTCCGGTTCACCGCGGAACACCCGGCCCTGTACCGGATCATCCGGCAGGCCGAGTTCGTCTCCCCCGGGGCCCTCAGGCTGCACTACACCCGGATCGTCAACGGCTACATCGAGGGGCTCAAGGCAGCCCAGCTCAGCGGCGAGGTCCGCCAGATGGATCCCACCGTGGCAGCCTGGGCGCTGATGGGCATCGGCGAACTGATCGGAATGCGCTGGGTGCTGTGGGACGAGGAGGGCGCCGACCCGGCACCCGGTGCCCGCCCGGACGTCCCGGAGGAGGTTTTCGAGGAAATGATGCAGTTCATCGAACGCGCCCTGGCGCCAGCACCCACCCCGCAGGAAGGGACAGCCCCATGATCCCCACGGCCGGCAACACCACGTACCGCACCACCGGCG
>JBFGBS010000627.1:0-1844 GCA_041567475.1 Arthrobacter sp. | reverse complement strand
CTCGGCCCTGGATGCCCCGGGCCGGCCGAGTGCGATGTTGTCCGCGACGGAACCGCTGAACAGGAACGCCTCCTGGGTGACCATCACGACGTTGCGGCGCAGGTCGTCCGTGCTGAGGCGGCGCAGGTCCACCCCGTCGAGGGAGACGGAACCGGAACTGACGTCGTAGAAACGCGCGATCAGCTTCGCGAGCGTGGACTTTCCGGCCCCCGTCTCGCCGACCAGGGCCACGGTCTGCCCGGCGGGAATGTGCAGGTCCAGGGCGGGGATGATGACCGGACCGTCGCCGTAGCGGAACTCCACGGCGTCGAAGTCGATGGTTCCGGCGGCGTCCGCTAGCGCCACCGGGGCCGCGGGCGGCCGGACCGTGGGGACCTCCTCCAGGAGCCCGGACACTTTTTCCAGGGCCGCCTGCGCACTCTGGAAGGAGTTGTAGAACATCGCCATCTGGTCGACCGGCTGGAAGAAGCGTTTGGCGGAGAGCATCAGGGCGAGCAGGACACCCACTTCGAGTCCGCCGCCGAGCACCCGGAAGCCGCCGACAAGCAGGACGACGGCGACGCAGACATTGCCGATCAGGACCAGGCCGGGCTGGAAGATGCCGCTGAGGTTGATCGAGCGGACCGTGACGGCGCGGTAGTCCTCGGCGAGTTCGGTGTAACGGGCGGCGTTCTCGCGCTCCCTGCGGAATGCCTTCACGGCCCGGATGCCGGTCATGGTCTCGATGAAGTGGACGATCAGCCGGGCCGAGACCACACGGGACTCGCGAAAGACGATCTGGGAATGCTTCTGGTACCAGCGGGCCAGGAGGAGCATGGGCACGGCCGCGCCGAGTACGAGCAGTCCGCTGCGCCAGTCGAGCACAAAGACCGCCGTGGCCGTGAAGATCATGAACAGCACCCCCGACGCGAGCGAGCTCACGCCGGAGTCGAGGAGTTCGCGCAGTGCTTCCAGGTCCGAGGTCTGCCGGGCAATGATCCGGCCCGAGGTGTACTTCTCGTGGAACTCCAGGCTCAGCCGCTGGGTGTGCCGGAAAACCCGGACCCTGAGGTCCAGCAGCATGGCCTGGGACAGGTTCGCCGTGGACGTCACGTACAGGGCGGTCAGGCCGGCCGTGGCGAGCGCCGCGGTGAGGTACGCGGCGCCCGTCAGGACCAGCGGGCCGTTGTCGCCGGCGCGCAGTGCCGGCAGGGCGCCGTCGATCCCGAAGGCGATCAGGACCGGCCCTGACACCCGGGCGGCCTGGGCCAGCACCACTGCGGCAATCGTCAGCCAGAAACGGCGCCGGACGGGCCGGATCAGGGAGCCCAGCAGCGCGAGCGAGCGCCGGCGAACGGTCCTGCTTTCCGACCGGCTCAGGTGCGCGTTGTCCTCGTTGGCGGTTCCGAAGGTGGTGCTCATCGGGAAATCCCTTCGGTCCGTTCCTCGAGCGCCGAGAGCTCTGAATCGAGGTCCCGTGGTTCCGGATCGAGGCTGGCAATGACGTGGCGGTAGTGGGCATTGTCCGCGAGGAGGCGGACGTGTGTGCCGACGGCCGTGATCCGGCCGTCCTGGAGCAGGGCCACCCGGTCGGCGAGTGCCACCGTGGAGGGCCGGTGGGCGACAATCAGGGTTGTGGTGTCCGCCAGGACCTCGCGCAGCCGCGCCTCGACGCGTTCCTCGGTGTTGACATCCAGCGCGGACAGCGGGTCATCCAGGACCAGCACCCTGGGCCGGGCCGCGATGGCACGGGCCAGGGCGATCCGCTGCCGCTGGCCGCCGGAGAGACTGAGCCCTTCCTCCCCGATCAGGGTGTCCGGGCCCTCGGGCAGGGAATACGCGAACTGGGCCTGGGCGACGTCGAG
>JBFGBS010000626.1:0-1845 GCA_041567475.1 Arthrobacter sp. | reverse complement strand
TACGAGGACTGGGTCCTTGAGGACCCCGCCGGTCAGGGCGTGGACGCTGTCCGGCCGATCCGGGATGAGATCAAGGGCCGCATCGAGGACCTGATCGCATCCCTCGTGCCCGCCGGCAAGTAACGGCCCTGCGCCCGCCTCAAGAAGCATCACGCCGTCGGGACGAAACAGAGGACACCATGGACTCAGCAAACAAGCTGCCCATCGCCGTGATCGGCGCCGGGCCTGTGGGCCTGGCCGCCGCGGCGCACCTGCTCGAACGCGGCCTCGAACCGCTGGTCTTCGAAGCCGGGCCCTCCGCCGGCGCCGCCATCGAGAAGTGGCGCCACATCCGGCTGTTCTCCCCCTGGCGGTTCAACCTCGACGCCGCCGCCGTCCGCCTACTCGAAGCCGATGGCTGGGAACCGCCCCGGCCCACGGCCCTGCCCTACGGCGGCGAACTCATCGACAACTACCTCACTCCGCTGGCTGCCCTCCCGGCCATCGGCGCGCGGCTGCAGACCGGCGCAAGGGTCACGGCGGTGACCCGGGCCGGAATGGACAAGACCCACACCCGCAGCCGCGACACGACGCCGTTCCTTGTCCGGGTCGAGCAGGCGGACGGCGGCACCCGGGACCATGTGGTGGGCGCAGTCATTGATGCCTCCGGCACGTGGTCCACCCGCAACCCGCTGGGCACCTCCGGCCTGCCGGCGGCCGGCGAGGATTCTGCGGGAACCCGGATCTCCGCCCCGCTGCCGGACGTCACCGGACGGGACCGGGCGTCCTTCGCCGGACGACGCGTCCTGGTGGTCGGCGCCGGACATTCGGCGGCGAACACCCTCATCAGCCTCGCGGACCTGGCCAAGGCAGAACCGGGCACCCGGATTCTCTGGGCCGTCCGCGGCGCATCCGCGGAAAAGACCTACGGCGGCGGCAACGCCGACCAACTGCCGGCACGGGGACAGCTCGGCAGCAGGCTGCGCCGGCTCGTCGAAGCCGGGACCATCGGACTGCACAGCGGCTTCGGGATCGCGGCCCTGCGCATTTCCGGGTCAGGCGTCACCGTCGAGGCTTTGGACGGCCGGAGTCTGGAGGCCGACGTCGTGGTGCCGTGCACCGGATTCCGCCCGGACCTGGAGATCCTGCGTGAACTCCGGCTGGACCTGGACCCTGCCGTGGAGGCTCCCACCGCACTTGGCCCGCTGATCGACCCCGATTTCCACTCCTGCGGGACCGTCGCCCCGCACGGCGCCACAGTCCTCGCCCACCCGGAGAAAGACTTCTACATCGTCGGGATGAAGTCCTACGGCCGGGCACCGAGCTTCCTCCTGGCCACCGGCTATGAGCCGGTCCGCTCGGTCGCCGCCGCCGTGGCGGGGGACCGGGACGCGGCCGACACCGTCCAGCTCCAGCTCCCCGAAACCGGGGTCTGCTCCGCCGGCGCCGGCACCAGCTGCGACGCCCCCGCCGCCCAGGTCCCGGAGCCGGCCGACGCTGGCTGCTGCAGCGTCCCGGAGCCGGTACTGGTCGGTTTTCCCACCGGCCTGGCCCACGGACACTCCGGCTCTGACGGCCGCGCGGCACGGGCGGACACCTAGGGAACGGGCCGGGTCAGGACAGTGTCCGGCCCTTCACGCGGCCGTGGCTGGCCTGCCGGTCACCCTTGTTGAGGACCCCGGCGTCGATCGCCTCACGACCGTCGTCCACTCACTGGGCGCACGCCAAAAAATAATCTCGGCGGCCTGCCATCCGCGGCGCTGCATGCTCCGAACGCTATTCAGGACGGGTTAGTTGCGTCTGCCGCCCGCCGGGCATTCCGCGGGAGTGGGTCAGGAGATTCAGCAGGATTGGGAGGGGCCAGTC
>JBFGBS010000625.1:0-1852 GCA_041567475.1 Arthrobacter sp. | reverse complement strand
GCGGTGAAGTTATAGCCCTTATTGAACGAGGACCAGTAGGCTGCCAGGAGCCCGATCCCGGCCGGGATCAGGAAAAAGGCGATGCTGCGGTTCTCGGTGAGGGCCGAGAGCAGGACCGAGAGTGCACCGCCGGCGATGAGCACCACGCTTTGCTCGCTCAGGATGAGGGCGCCGGCCAGGCGCGACGGCGGCACCCGCAGCACCGTCTGGACCGGCGCTTCCTCAGCGTCCGGAGCGCCCGGGACGGGAAGCACCCCGGCGGCGCGGGAGAGGATGTTCGCCCGGAGCTGCCGGGCCTCCGTCACGCGGAGGTAGGCGAGGCGGACCGCCGACTCGCCGGCGTCCGCGACCTCAAACCTCAGTTCCGCCAGTCCGAAGACCCTCGCGAGCAGCGGCTGGACGATGTCGATGGCCTGCACCCGGTCCAGCCGGGCCTGCCGCTGCTGGCGGAAGATCAGGCCGGAGTTCACCCGGACATAGCCTTCGGCCACCTGGTATCTGGTGAAATACCAGGTCAGGATGTAGCCCAGCACGGTCAGCAGCAGGACCGCGCCGCCGAGGCCCAGCAGCCACGGCCCGCGGCCGGAGAGCTGCTCATCGACGACCGGGCCGCCCTGGAGCACCCGTTCGACGGTGTCGCGGCCAAAAAAGAACCCTATGGCTGCCAGCGCAAACCAGCCGCGGACGAAGGGGGAAGCGGGGTGCATCCGGAGCCAGCCGTCGTCGAGCTTCCCTGCGGGTCCGTCCGCGGAGGGAAGTCCACCGGCGGGGAGTTCGTCGGCGGGAAGTCCACCGGCAGGAAGTTCACCGGCGGGGAGTTCGTCGGCGGGAAGCTTCCCGGCGGGTTCTTCCTCGACAGGACCGCCGGCGGCGGCCGTCACAGCCCGGCCAGACGCGATTCGCCCCGCGCCGAGAGCTGCTCGCGCAGACGCGCACCTTCTGCCGCGGGCAGGCCCGGAATTTCGGCGTTGGTCCCGGGGGACGCGGTGTGCAACTTCAGCGTGCACAGGCCAAGCGAACGTTCCACCGGACCGGCCCCGATGTCGACGTACTGCATCCGGCCGTAGGGGACCACCAGCACGCGCTGGAAGAAGATGCCACGGCGGATCAGCAGGTCCTCGTCCCGTTCGGCGTATCCGATGGAACGGACCTGCCGCGGGATGAGCACAAGCCGCCACAACGCCAGAAGCAGCATGGCGCCCGGCAGTGCGGCGGCCAGCCACACCGGGGGCCACCGCCACCAGCCGGTCAGGACAAAGACCAGCGGCAGGGCCAGGAGGGCCACGGCCAGGACGTTGCCGACGGCCCAGCCGACCAGGCGCACCGTAATGTACTTGGGCGACACCCGCAGCCAGGTGAGGCCCGGGGGATCAATCGCCTCGGTAGGCATATTCACCTTCCGCTGATGGTTTGTTGCGCTTTCCCTGCACATGCGGCGAGGACTCGGCGTCGCCGTCCTCCGGCGGAATCCTGCAGAAGCGTTCAACAACAAGGCCCACGATCACCATGATCAGGCCGCCGCCGGCCATGGCCACCGCCTGCCAGGTGATGCCCTGGTCGCTCCGGAGGTTCCAGAGCCGCAGCTGTTCCAGGAAAATCCCCGCATGCCAGCCCAGCAGCACGGTGCCGGTGTAGGCGCACGCCTGGGCCAGGACCAGGGTCCAGGCCGCCAGGATGGGGTTCAGGATCTTCTTCTTATTCCCGTTCCGCCACCGCAGGACGCGGATGCCCAGGACCAGCGTGAGGACCACGATCACACTCATGGTCAGCAGCCCCGTGAGCGGCAGCACCGGAGTCGGGAGGCTATAGCGTCCGGTCATCACCGCGGCGAACCAGGCGGTGAGGGCCACCG
>JBFGBS010000624.1:0-1855 GCA_041567475.1 Arthrobacter sp. | reverse complement strand
CGGTGACCGGCCTGATCAGGCCCGGCCGGGTGCGGCGTAGCGGCATGGCCCGGCCCGGACGGAGCCGGCGCAACGGCAAGGGCGGTTTCACCGCCGGGCTGCCTGCCGATCTGGCCCTGCTGCTGATCGGCGCCTCGTTCGCCCTGCCGCTGCTGTGGCTGATCTTCGCCTCCCTCGACACGGCCGCCGACTTCCAGACGCACGTGCCTGCCACCGTGTCGCTGGCGAATTTCGCCGCCGTGCTGACGCCGGAACTACTGTGGCTGCCGCTGTGGAACAGCCTGCTTCTCGCCTTCGGCGCGGGGGCTCTGAGCCTGCTCGCCGCCGTCCTTGCGGCCTACCCGCTTTCCCGTTTTGATTCGAAGTTCAACCGGCCCTTCCTGTACACGATCCTCTGCGGGACATGCCTGCCGATCACGGCGTTGATGGTGCCGGTTTACGGGTTGTTCGTGCAGTTCAAGCTGCTGGATTCGCTGTTGGCGACCACCGTTTTCATGGCGGCCACGAGCCTGCCCATGGCGATCTGGATGACGAAGAATTTCATGGATGCGGTGCCGCTGGCCCTGGAGGAAGCCGCCTGGATGGATGGCGCCGACGGGCTGACCGCGCTGCGGACCATCGTCCTGCCGTTGATGCGTCCCGGCCTCGGCGTGGTTTTTATCTTCGTGTTTATCCAGAGTTGGGGGAACTTCTTTGTGCCCTTCATTCTGCTGCTCTCACCCGGCAAACAGCCGGCGGCCGTCTCCATCTTCAGCTTCTTCGGCCAGTACGGCGCCGTGGCTTATGGCGAACTCGCGGCCTTCTCCGTGCTGTATTCACTGCCGGTCCTCGCCCTCTATGCCGTGGTGACCAGGCTCTCCGGTGGCGCTTCCGCCCTGTCCGGAGCGATGCGCGGCTGACCCGGGCCTCCGCGGTAGGGCTGTTGGACGCAGCAGGCCACGGAACTGTGGAAAGGTTACCGTATGACTGCGAGCCTTGCCTTTGATCCGCCGTGTGGGCCTGTTGCCGGTTGGCGCGACGGGAATGTCGTGCGGGCGACGGGCATTCCCTATGCTTCCGCGAACCGTTTCCAACCGCCCGTGCCTGCGGCTGACTGGTCCGAGGTGCTGATGGCCACGACCCTGGCCCCGGCCTGCCCGCAGGGCCCGGTGCCGTTCCTGGACGACGTCCTCGGCACACGCTACGGGGAACTTCCCGGCAGCGAAGACTGCCAGCGCCTCTCGATCACCCTTCCGGCCGATCTCGACCCCGGCGAGCGGGTGCCCGTCATGGTGTGGCTGCATGGCGGCTCCTATACCTCCGGATCCGGGGACCTGGCGATCTTCGATCCGGCGTCGCTCGTGGCCGAAACCCGCGTCATCGTGGTCTCGGTGACCTACCGTCTGGGCCTGTTCGGGTACCTCGCGACGGACAAGGGCAGGCCCGGCAACCTCGGGCTCCTCGATCAGCTTGAAGCCTTCCGCTGGGTGCAGCGCAACATCGCGTCCTTTGGCGGGGACCCCGGCCGTGTCACGGCGTTCGGCCAGTCCGCCGGCGGAGACGCCGTCGCGCATCTGATGGCGACCCCGGACGCGGCCACGCTGTTCCAACGGGCCATTATCCAAAGCGCGCCGCTGGGCATCACCCGCGGGCGGAAGAAGATGAGCACGGCCATGGGCGCAGCGGCGGAAGCAGTCTCCGAAGAAACCCCGGCCATGGACGTCGTCGCCCTGGAAGAAGAAGTGACCCGGGCCGCGCGCAAGTTCGGGCTGCGGGCCGCCATGCCGTTCGGTATCCAGTACGGGCACGCGCCCTTGCCTGACGAGTCAGCGATTGAGACCGCCTGGAACGCCTCCGCACCCGGGATCCAGATCCT
>JBFGBS010000623.1:0-1858 GCA_041567475.1 Arthrobacter sp. | reverse complement strand
GCGGCCGCGCGGCCCATGTCCGCCCGGGTCTCGGGGTCATCGTAGAGGGCCTCGAAGGCGTCGGCCCAGTCGCCGGCCTTGTGGCCCTCGATCAGCAGCCCGGTGCGCCCGTCGGAGACGGCGCGGGACAGTCCGCCCACCTTGGTCGCGACGACGGGAGTCCCGCAGGCCTGCGCCTCGAGAGCCACCAGGCCGAAGGATTCGCTGTAGGAGGGCATCACCACCAGGTCCGCCGCGCGGAACCAGCCGGCCAGCTCCGGGGCGTTGACCGGCGGGTGATGGACGGCGGCATCCTCCATCCCGGCGTCCCTGATCAGGGTCTTGAGGTTGAAATCCTTGGCGCCGCTCAAGGCGCCGAGGATGGTCAGCCGCAGGTTGATGTCCGGGCGTCGGGAGCGCAGCAGGGCGGCGGCCTTGATGAGGACCTGCGGTCCCTTGAGCCGCTGGATCCGGCCGGCGAACAAGAGGTGGAAGGCCTCCGGCGGCACGCCGTGCTCAGCCCGGGAGCGGCTCCTGAACGCCGGGGTGAAAACGGCCAGGTCCACTCCCGGTGCCGCGACGTCGATGCGGTCGATATCGGCGCCGTAGTGCGAGACCAGCTCGGCGGCTTCGGTGGGGGTGTTCGCGATCAGCCGCGTGGCGCCGTCGACGATCCGGTGCTCGCCGTCCTCGCGCCGGCGCGGTTCCGGCGCCTCCCCGGATTCCAGCAGCAGGTTCTTGACCTTGGCCATGGTGTGCATCGTGTGGACCAGCGGCAGCCCCCACAGCTGCGAGAGCTCCAGGCCGGCGACGCCGGAGACCCAGTAATGCGAATGGATCACGTCGTACCGGCCGTGCGGCTGCAGCTGCCGGATCCGGTCGATCTCGGCCACCATGGAGTGCAGCAGTTCCGGAAGCTCTTCCTTGGGCAGCTTCCGGCGCGGGCCGGCCAGGACGTTATGCACGCACACCCCCGGGTACGGATGCTCGACGGCGGGCTGTCCGGCGGCGGTGGACCGCGTGAAAATCTCCACCTCGACGCCGGTCTCGGCGAGGGCCGCCGCCAGCGCCCGGACGTAGACGTTCATGCCGCCGGCATCCCCTGACCCGGGTTGTTCCAGCGGGGAGGTGTGCAGGGAAAGGAAGGCCACGCGGCGGATCAGCGGCACCGTTCTCCTTTCCCGCGCAGACTCCATGTCGATAAAACATTACTCCCCACCGGCGGTCTGGTTCCCGCAGGTCAGGTCCGGGGGTGCCAGAGCCGGGCCAGCTCGGGGAACGCGGAGTCGTAGCCGGCCAGCAGCTGCTCCGCCAGGACGGACGAGCCCACCAGCGGGTGGGCGGCGAAGGCGGCAAGCGCGCTCTCCCGGCGGCCGGTGGACGCCGCCGCCACGACGAGCCGCTCGACGTCCTTGATCCGCGCCATCAGTGCCAGCTGCTCCGGCGCCGGGGCGTCCTGGGGGAGCGGCGCCACACCGTCGGGTGTCACCCGGCAGGGAACCTCGACGACGGCGTCCGCCGGCAGCCCGGGCACCGCCGGGACGCCGCCGACACCCGGGCCCGTATCCGGACTCGCTCCCGGGCCCGTATCCGGGCCTCCCGCCGGGTCCGGGACGGTGTTGAGCGTGTTGAGGATCAGTTCCGCCGCCCCGCCGCCGGACAACGCCCGCATGGTGGCCAGCGCGACCCGTTCGTACCCGCCGCCGGCGAGGTCGGCCTCGTCGCGGCGCTCGCCCGCGTGCCGGGCTTCGGCCAGGTAGCCTTCTTCCCGGGACCGGCGCGCGGCCTCCCAGAGCGGGAAGGCTTCCGGCCCGGCCGCGGCCAGCCGGGGATAGAGCCCGGCCTGCTGCCGGTCAATGGTCTCCCCGCGGGTCTGGTC
>JBFGBS010000622.1:0-1863 GCA_041567475.1 Arthrobacter sp. | reverse complement strand
TTCGCCATCGCCTACCCCGCCGGCTCGTCCCGGCCCGGGACCTCGAACGTGAACTTCGCTGCCGGCCAGACGGTCCCGAACCTGGTCACCGTCCCGGTAGGGAAGGACGGGAAGGTGGCCCTGTTCAACGGCTCCGCCGGCAGCACCGAATTCATCGCCGACATCGCCGGGTACTACCTGCCCGGGACCCCCACTGCCACCGGCGCCTTCAAAGCCGTGGGGCCGGTCCGGATCCTGGACACCCGGCCCGGCTCCCCGGTCGCGGCCAATGCCGACGTCTCCTTCGAGGTCGCCGGCGCCCACGGCCTTCCCGACAAGGTCTCCGCCGCCGTCTTCAACCTCACCGTCACGCAGTCGGCGAAGAACGGGTTCGCGACCGCCCACGCTTCCGGAAGCCCCCGGCCGGGCACCTCGAACCTGAACTTTGCCGCCGGCCAGACCATCCCGAACCTGGCCAACATCCCGGTCGGCGCGGACGGCAAGATCACCATCCACAACAGGTCCACCGGCAGCGCCGAATATATCGCTGACCTTGCCGGCTATTTCCTGCCCTGACGCCAGCGGGATAGCCCGGCACCGCTGGTCAAACCGCTGGAGGGCCGCACTGAACGGTTTCGTATTCACGTTCGACGGACGCCTGTCCGGGCCTTACCGAAGGGGCAGTCGGCGCGGAACCGGGCGGCACGAGTGGGGCCCGGGAGGCCACTGATTCAGCAGTCTCCTAGGTCCAGCCGTGCCGGGCCCGCAGCTGCGCAGCGACCAGGTCGAAGCGGCGCGCATCGAGAACCGCACCCTCGCGGCGGACGTCCCGGGGATCAATCTGCAGGACCCGATCGAGCTTCGCTTCGCTCGGGCGCCTTTGGCGGTCCCACGCCCCGGTCCCGATGTCCACGTAGTCCGCGGCCTGGTGATCGTCGTCGTGGTCCTTGCTTGTCAGCATCAGGCCCAGCAGGTAGCGGCCGCTCGTCCCCACCAGCAGGACCGGCCGGTCCTTACCCTGGGAGTGGTCCTCTTCGTAAGGAACCCAGGTCCAGACCACTTCGCCCGGCTCGGGAAGACCGTTGGGGGACGGGGCGTAGCGGACGGCCGCGGTTCCCCGGAAGTCGCCTGGATACGCACCGGACAGTTCCGGCGCCTGGGTTTTCCGGGCCGGCGGGGCGGGCTGGACGCGGGCCGGCTGCCGCGCCGCCGGCCGCGCAGCGCTGCCGGGCGTTTTCTTGCCTTGCTTGTCGAAGCTGTCGAGGAGCCGGAGCGCGCCGCGGACGGCCTTGCCGATCGCGTGTAGGTTCAGGGCCATGGGGAAACCCTACCGTCAGCGGCACACAATGCGCCCGCAAGCACGCGGACGTGGGACACTAGGAGTTCAGTTATGCGGCGCGCGGCAGGATGGTGGACCATTCACCGCGCAACGCCGTCAAAAGCCAACAGTAAGGACCCTGCGTGTCTCCCATGGCCCGCACCGCCCCGGTGCCCGCCGCAACAGATCCGGCCATCATCCGGAACTTTTGCATCATTGCGCACATTGACCACGGCAAGTCCACGCTGGCCGACCGGATGCTTCAATACACCGGCGTCGTCCAGTCCCGTGACATGAAGGCCCAGTACCTGGACCGGATGGACATCGAGCGCGAACGCGGCATCACCATCAAGTCCCAGGCCGTTCGCATGCCGTGGGAGCTCGACGGCGTCAGCTACGCCCTGAACATGATTGATACTCCCGGGCACGTCGACTTCACGTATGAGGTCTCCCGGTCGCTGGCAGCCTGCGAAGGCGCGATCCTGCTGGTTGACGCGGCACAGGGCATTGAGGCGCAGACCCTCGCCAACCTCTACCTGGCGATGGAAAACAACCTGACGATCATC
>JBFGBS010000621.1:0-1865 GCA_041567475.1 Arthrobacter sp. | reverse complement strand
GACGGTTCCCGTGCGGACCGCTTGCAGCAGGCCGCCGTCCTCGCCGGACATCCCGACGGCGTAGGGGCCGTGGGAGTTGATCAGGCCCACGAGTTCACGGCCGACCTGGCCCGTGAGGACCATCCGGACGACGTCCATGGCTTCGGGGGTAGTGACGCGCAGTCCGCCCTTGAACTCCGATTCAATGCCGAGCCGGCTGAGCATTGAATTGATCTGCGGGCCGCCGCCGTGCACCACGACTGGGTGGATCCCGACGTGGTGCAGGAAGACGACGTCCTCCGCGAAGGCGCGGCGGAGATCGTCGTTGACCATGGCGTTGCCGCCGTATTTGATCACCATCGTGCTGCCGGCGAAGCGCTGGATCCAAGGCAGGGCCTCGATGAGGGTGCCGGCCTTGGCCTGGGCGTCCTTCATGGAAGTGGTCGCGCGGGTTTGGGTGTTCACAGTGGGTCCCTAGCTGGAGTAGGCGCTGTTTTCGTGGACATAGTCGTGCGTCAAGTCGTTGGTCCAGATCGTGGCCTCGGCGTCTCCGGCCTGCAGGTCGATCTCGACGAGGACCTCGCGCGGCTCCAGGTCCACCAGGTTGCGGTCGTCGCCGATGCTGCCGTTCCGGCAGATCTGGATGCCGTTCATGGACACGTTCAGCGCGTCCGGTTCGAAGGCAGCGTCCGTGGTTCCGACGGCGGACAGCACTCGGCCCCAGTTTGGGTCCTTGCCGAAGATGGCCGCCTTGAAGAGGTTGGAGCGGGCGACGGAACGGCTGACGACCTCCGCGTCCCTTTCGCTGGCAGCGTTGAAGGTGCGGATGGCGATGTCATGGCTGGCGCCCTCGGCATCGCCGATCAGCTGGCGGGCGAGGTCGGCGCAGACCTGGGTCAGGCCGGCACCGAAGTCCACCGCGGACGGGACGACGCCGGAGGCTCCGGAAGAGAGCAGCACCACGGTGTCATTGGTGGACATGCAGCCGTCGGAGTCGGCGCGGTCAAATGTGACCCGGGTGGCGTCGCGGAGCACGACGTCGAGCATTTCCGGCTGCACCATCGCATCGGTGGTGATGACCACCAGCATGGTGGCGAGCCCGGGAGCGAGCATGCCGGCGCCCTTCGCCATGCCGCCGATGTGGAATTCGTTGCCCTCGGCGTCCGTGCCGGTGAACAAGGACTGCTTGGAGACCGAGTCGGTGGTCATGATCGCCGTGGCCGCCGCCGCGCCGCCGTCCGCGCTCAACGCCTTAGCGGCGGCACCGATCCCGGCAACGATCTTGTCCATCGGCAACTGCTCGCCGATCAGGCCGGTGGAGCAGACGAAGACGTCGGTTGCGGAGACACCGAGTGCTGCGGCGGTTTTTTCGGCCGTCGTATGCGTGTTCTGGAAGCCCTGCGGCCCGGTGCAGGCGTTGGCGCCGCCGGAGTTGAGAATGACGGCATCCACCCGGCCGTCCTTGACGACTTCGCGGGACCAGTGCACGGGAGCCGCGGCGACGCGATTGGAGGTGAAGACGGCGGCAGCGGTCTTGGCCGGCCCGTCATTGACAACGAGGGCGAGGTCCGGCTTGCCGGAGGTCTTCAGTCCTGCCGTAATCCCGGCTGCACGGAATCCCTTGGGTGCTGTGATGCTCACGGTGCGACTCCCTGCACGTTGAGGCCGGCGGTCTCCGCCAGGCCGAGGGCAATATTCATGGACTGGATGGCCCCGCCGGCGGTCCCCTTGGCGAGGTTGTCGATGGCGCAGCACACGATGACGCGTCCGGCGTGCTCGTCGAGGGCGAGTTGCATCACCGCATGGTTGGAGCCCTGCACGGACTTGGTGGACGGCCACTGCCCCTCCGGCAGGAGATGCACAAAGGGTTCCTCCTCGTACGCTTC
>JBFGBS010000620.1:0-1868 GCA_041567475.1 Arthrobacter sp. | reverse complement strand
GCCCGGCGGGCCGTGGAAGAGGACAAGGCAGAAGTCATCGTCCTCGGCTGCGGCGGCATGTCCGGACTGGACGAGCAGATCCGCACGCGGCTCGGCGTTCCCGTCGTCGACGGCGTCGCGGCCGCCGTGACGATTGCCGAGTCGCTCGTCCGCCTCGGGCTAAGCACGTCCAAAGTCCGGACCTACGCCGCGCCGCGGCCCAAGGTCGTCACCGGATGGCCCTTTACGGTCAATCAAGACGCCGGCGTCGCTGCAGCCCCGATCAGCACCAGCTGAAGCAGCACGGGGAGCCGTGGCTTGCGGACAGGCATGGCTCCCAAGCCATGCCTGTCCGCTTGCGTCAGGACCTCCTAGCGCCTGGAGACCCCGCGGGTCCTGGCCAAAGCGGATATGCCCGCGGTCAGACCCAGCAGCCCTGCTCCCAGACCGGCCCAGCCCAAGGCCTTGGAGCCGGAGTCCTGAATCGCGGGGGAAGTAGCCGAAGCGGCTTCAGCATCTGCCACTGCGGGGGTGCCGTGATCGCCGGCCGGAGCGGTGGTCGTAAAGGACGGAGCCGGATGATCGGGTTCCTGTTGGCCGGCAGCTTTCGCCTCGCTCCAGTTCACAACCGTTCCGTCCGAGTACGTTTGGGCTGCCGGCAGCAGCACGGTTGTACCCGCCTCGGGCAGTCGGCCCACTGAGATCGAGAACGTTTGGTACTGCCGCTGGGAAATCTGATGCGCCTCATCAGCCGTCCAGATGACAGAGGCCGGCGCCTTCGTGATCGTTGAGCCGTTGATTGTTACCGGGACTGGCTTCCAGAACCTCGGCAGTCCAGCCGTCCATCGGTTTGACCGACACGGAAGTGAAGGGCGTTTCGGAGGGAAGGGTGACCTTGAGCTGGGTCGTCTTTGCTGTTTCGGACTCGTTGGGAACCCGGAAGGTCAGTTGTGAGTAGCCGCCTTCGGACGTTGAATCGGGTGAAACGCCCACGTGGGCTGATGCGGTGCCGGCGCCGAGAGCCATCAAACCGGCTGCGGCGGCCAGAACCGAGGTTGTCCTCAAGGAGCGGATAGGTGAATTCTTCATGATGTTTTGTCTTTCGCAGGTCGCTGCCGTGGATCGCTGGACAGCGCAAGAATGGGTATGAGGGAAAGTTGGGCTCCGCGCGTCCGCCTGGCCCCCGCTAATACCCGGGGTCGATCAGTAAGGGCGCGCTCTAACGGGGCCCGGCGGTCCCCGGCGGCTGTGGAGGCGCAAATTTCGCCACGGCGTAGGAATGAAGACCGGGTCGCGGAAGAGGACGCGCCGACCCGGACGAATGCTCACCGTGGGGCGCAGCCGGAATACCAACGGACGGAGCCAGGCCGCTAGCTGCCACAACGCGGCCTCGCCCTGGCGCAGGAACCATGCAATGACCAGCACAGCAAGCACGTGGCCCGCCAGCATCATGAACGAATGACCGCCGGCTCCCCCATGTGCGTCAAACCCCGCAAGGCCTGCCGGGCGGCAATGCAGCCCTGAAGATCCTGCCTGATGATGCCAAATTCCTCCGGAGGCCACGGGTTGACACATGACCCGCACGGAAAGGGCCGAAAACGCCTCATGCAGGATCAGCTGTCCGGTTCCGAGCATGCACAGGAGCGCCACGAAGGAGAGCTGGCGGCGCGAAAGCCACGTGACCGGAGCCAACAGGATGGATGCCAGGGCCAGCGTGACCACGGGCATCGGAAGATCGCCGCCGCCAAAAACGTGGCCTGCGACCGCCAACGCCACTATGACGGCCGTGACAACGACGGAGCGGAGCAAATGCAGGGGACTGCGATGCCGCATTTTGCACTCCTGTTGTTGAAATTCCGGTCCAAATCGGGTGTCTCGCTTCGCGTACG
>JBFGBS010000619.1:0-1869 GCA_041567475.1 Arthrobacter sp. | reverse complement strand
GGCTGCGCGGGCGGGATCCTATGGTTCCTGTCCGCTGCTTTCCATCCTGCACAGGCAGGCCGGACCGGCTCAAGGGGATCGCAGATTATTGCGGGTGAGTCTGATCACAGTCGGGCGGGCCGTTGAACGTAGTGCAGCGGCCCGGCTGCCGTGGCTCTACCGCACGGCATCCTCGGCATCGTGGGGGTCCACAAACTCGCAGGAGCCCATGTGGCGTTCGGGCAGGATACAGATGCGGCCGGAGGCGAGATGGACGTTGCCGCAGCGCCCGGACATCGCGACGGCTTCAGAGACGTGGCTGCTGGGCAGGTCGGGGCGCTCCTCGCGCCGCTCGTGCCGGTGCGGGCTGCCGGGCGTGGTGGGCTCTGGACTGGTCACGGCTGCTCCTCGAAGTCTGCGGTGCAGGGAGGGACGGGCAGGGCAGTTGACGTTTGCGCAGCCAAGATGGCACGGCTGCGTTAATACAAGGATAGTCGGGCTTTGCCCTGGATGAACCCCCATCCGCATACTGGAAATCAGGACAATACGGCCGGCGCATAAGGACGGGGTGGTCATGGAAGACAGCGGCGGCGGCAGCGCCTTCCGGCGGCGGGTGGAACGCGCTGCCGGACTCCGGGCCGTTCGTGCCAGCGGCATTTCGCCGGCAGAGGACGCCGCACTGGCTGCTGCCGAAGAAGAGCTCCGGCAGCAGCGGGCGAAGGTCGACGACGCGGCCCGGGCCGAGTACCTGATCCGCGACGCCATGGCCCAGGGGAAGTTCGACAACCTCAAGTACGCGGGTAAACCCATCCCGGGGCTCGGCGAGGGGTACGACCCCGATTGGTGGGTCAAGGGCCTGATCCAGCGTGAGAACCTGACGGGCATGGGCCCGAAAGCCATCCTGCTCCGGACTGAGGACGCCGGCCTCGACGCCCGGCTCGACGGGCAGGTGAGCGAGAAACAGGTGCGGGACATCCTGATGGACTTCAACGCCCGGGTGATCGACGCCCGCCGGCAGCTGCAGGGCGGGCCGCCGGTGGTGACGAAGACCCGCGACGTCGACGCCGAACTGGAGCGCTGGCGGGCGCGCCGCGCCTCAGCGGCGGCCGCGTCAGCCGCCCAGGTACAGGAGCGGGCGGAAGCGGAGCTTCGTGGCCGCCGATGGTGGCAGCGGCTGTGGGGCGGGACGGGCTGAACGCGGCCGCGCGCCGGACGTTATGCGTCCAGTGTCCGGGGCGCGAAGATTCCCGGGCACAGGCGATCCACGGGCAACGTCCCCGGTGCCGGGTGCTACTCGTCGACTGCTAGTCGTCGACATCCTCGCCTTCAGCGGCCGTCTGGGAGTGCTCGCGGGAATCCAGCGGCTCGGCCCGCTCATCGCCCTCGACGGCGGCCTCGCTGTGGTGGCGTTCGGCCGGCTGTAGTTTCACATTCATTTCCGCTCCTCTGCCCGAGCCGCCGCCGGAAAGACCCGGGGGCGCCTACTTTCCATCTAGCGCCTGTCGCGGCCGGGCTGTCAAGGAAGCCGGGACGGCCCCGATTTCCGGCCGCGCAGCAGCCCTAGAATTTGGCGATCTGGGTGAGGTAGCCGAAGTATCGTCCGTCGTCCGCCGGGTGCTGCGGGTCGCCGTCGAACCCATAATCGTGGTTGTCCTTGTTGTAGTCCCGGGTCAGCTCCAGGAAGTCCTCCATCACGTCATCGCCGGAACCGCGGCACGCCTTGCTGCTGATGCAGAGCGCCACCGAGCCGGCAACGGCGGGGCTTGCGAAGCTGGTGCCGTTCGTGACGGCGTAACCGCCCGGCGCGGTGGACAGCATGCACACACCCGGCCCGGCGACGGTGTGGGCCTTGTCCCGGGAGGTGGTGGCGTAGTTCGAGAAGAACGCGGG
>JBFGBS010000618.1:0-1878 GCA_041567475.1 Arthrobacter sp. | reverse complement strand
TCGTGGCCCTCACGCGTGGGCATCTTGCCACTATGTCCCTTGGTCCGTGGCGGGGGAGGGCATGTCCAGTGGTGGAGCAGGTCAGCCGCGGGGCGTGAGGGTGAGCAGGACCGCCTCGGGCTTGCACGCGATCCGGACCGGAGCGAAGCGGGACGTGCCGATGCCGCCGGAGACGTTCACCGGCGTGGTCAATCCCTTGCTGCTCCAGTCGTGGAGCCCCTTCGCGCGCCATGTGGGCAGATCACAGTTGGTCACGAGTGCGCCGTAGCCCGGGAGGCAGATCTGGCCGCCGTGGGTGTGGCCGGCGAGCAGGAGGTCGGCGCCGTCCTCGGTGAAATGGTCCAGCACCCGCTGATAGGGGGCATGGGCGACGGCGATCCGCAGGTGCGGGTCCGCGTCCCGGCCCTTGGTGCCGCGGGGCCAGCCGGCGTACCGTTCCAGGCCCAGGTGCGGATCGTCGACGCCGGAGAAGTCCAGGCGCAGCCCGTTGAGCACGATCGACTGGCACCGGTTGGTCAGGTCCACCCAGCCGGACATCCCGAAGCCGGACCGCAGCCGCGGCCAGTCCAGCTGCACCGCTTCCTTGCGCCCTGCCGAGGGTCCGAGCAAATATGACGCGGGGTTTTTGGGGCGCGGGCCGAAGTAGTCGTTGGAACCGGGGACGAACACGCCCGGGAACTCCAGCAGCGGGCGCAGGGCCGCGAGCAAGGGGTCAATGGCCTTGGCATGGCTGAGGTTGTCGCCGGTGTTCACCACCAGGTCCGGTTTCAGCTCGGCGAGGGAGGACAGCCATTCGGCCTTGCGCCGCTGCCCCGGGACAAAGTGGATGTCGGAGAGGTGCAGGATCCGGAACGGCGCCGACCCGGCCGGCAGGATGGCCAGGGATTCCCGGCGCAGGACGAATTGGTTCTTCTCCCACAAGCCGTATCCGGCCGTGGCGGCACCCGCCGCGGCTCCGAGGCCCGCAGTCACGGCCACACCGCGCCCGATGCTCCGGAGCCGGCCTGCCGCGGTTCCCGCCGCGCCCATCGGCTAGTTCTTCTTCTCTTCCGGTGCGACCGTCGGCTGCGGGGCCGGGTCGTTGCCGGTTTCGGTGTCCTTCTCCGTTTGCTTCGCCGGCGTTGAGACCTCTGTCTTCGGGGTCGTCTTGCGCGGCGGCGTGTACGGGGCATTGACCATGCTCGACGGCGGCGCCGGGAACGGGTTGGTGCCGTAGGACGGGGCGATTGCGGACATGAAGTTCGAGAACTGCGGCCCGGCGATCATGTAACCGTCAATGGCGTCGTAGAACTTCCCGTTGATGGTCAGGTTCCGGCCGAACCGCTGCTGGTCACCGAGCGGGTCGCCGAACCAGGAGGCGGTGGCCAGGCCCGTGGTGTAACCCACCACCCAGGTGGAGCCGTTGGTGTCATTGGTGCCGGTCTTGGCCGCGATCGGGAACGTGGTCCGCGTCGAGATCCGCGGCTGGATCAGGGCGCCGGAGCCGCGGTTGAGCACTTCCTGCATGGCGTACGCGACACCCCGGGCGACCTCGGGCTTGATGGCGTCCTTGCACGTGACGGTCTGGGCCGGGAGCTGCTGGCCGGTGTGATCCGTGACCGATTCGATGGCGATCGGTTCGCAGTAGCGGCCGTCGTTGGCGAAGGTGGCGAAGGCGCTGGCCATGGTCAGCGGCGAGGTCTGGGTGGACCCGATGAGGTTACCGAGGGTGGTCATCGGCACCTGCGGGTTGGGGTCCTCGGCGGTCGGCAGGCCGCCGTGGATGCCGACGGCGTCCACGATCTTCTGGATTCCACACAGGTCCACCTGGGCGGCGGTGGCGAAGGTGATGGTGTTGATGGAGTTGGCCAGGCCGTCCACGACGGACATGTACTTGTA
>JBFGBS010000617.1:0-1878 GCA_041567475.1 Arthrobacter sp. | reverse complement strand
CCAAGGTGGATGTCGCGAGTTCGAATCTCGTCGTCCGCTCTGTATCTTTTACAAATCCACACCGGATCCTTCCGGTTGCGGGCGATTGGCGCAGCGGTAGCGCGCTTCCCTGACACGGAAGAGGTCACTGGTTCGATCCCAGTATCGCCCACCACATCAAGCAGCTCCTCGGAGCTGCTTTTTTTGTGCCCGCCGCACCTCCCGCGCCGGGACCCGCGGGCCGCGCGGCCCTGTGCCTGCCCGTCCTCCTTGGCACTCACCCGGGAGGCAGCTAGGATCGAAAGCGCATGGAGCGAACTGGCTCCACGACTGAAGGGAGGTGCCCGTGGGATTTCTTGACAATCTGAAGGGCAAGGCTCAGCAACTCGTTGATGGCAACGAACAGGCCATCAAGGACGGGATCGGAAAGGCAGGCGACTTCGTCGACTCCAAGACCGGCGGTAAGTACGCCGACAAGATCGATTCCGCACAGCAGGGCGCTTCCAACCTCGTGGACAAGATTGACGGCAAGCCGAACACGCCTGCCGCCGACGAACCTCCCGCCGGTGAGCGTCCCGCACCCGGGGAAACCCGGTAGCTGGGCTCCTGCCCTAGATACGTCACCTAGGTGTCGGTCCCGCCGAGAGGCGATACCGGCACCTTTGGCGTTTAACGCAGGTCGCATGAAGCCAACGCGGGGTCACTTTCGGCCCATCCAACACCTCAGGATGGGCCGGAAGTGACCCCGCGTTGCCCTAGCGGAGGCTAGGAGGGTTCGTGGTTTTGGCCTTCGCGGGCCAGCGCCGTCAGACGCGAAACGGCCCTGAAGTACTTCTTCATGTAGCCGCCGGTCATCATTTCCTCAGTGAAGAGCTGGTCGAAGGGCACCCCGCTGGCCAGGATCGGCACGTCCTTGTCGTAAAGACGGTCCGCCAGGACCACAAAGCGCAGGGCCACGGACTGCTCGGTGATGGTCTCCACGTTCTGCCAGACCACACCCTCAATCCCTTCGATCAGCTGGCGGTACCGGCTGGGGTGCACGCCGGCCAGGTGATTGACGAGGGTGCTGAACTCGTCACGGGCCACCGTCTTGCCGTCGAATTCGGCCTTCATGTGGTGCGTCAGATCGGCGTTGCGCAGCGGCTGCGGCGCCGCGGGCAGCCCGCGGTGGCGGAAGTCCTCGCCATCGATCCGGACGACGTCGAACTGGTCCGCCAGCACCTGGATCTCGCGCGCGAAATCGACGGCGGCGAACCGGCCATCTCCCAGTGAACCCGGAAGCGTGTTGGAGGTCGCGGCCAGCTTCACGCCGGCGTCCGCGAGTTCGCGCATGAGCCGGGACATCAGGACGGTGTCCCCCGGATCGTCGAGCTCGAATTCATCGATGCAGACCAGTTTGTAGTGGCTCAGCGCCTCCACCGTTTTGCGGAAAGAGAGCGCACCGACAAGGTTGGTGTATTCGACGAAGGTCCCGAAGGCCTTGGGCCCGGGGGCCGCGTGCCACAGCGACGCGAGCAGGTGGGTCTTGCCGACGCCGAAGCCGCCGTCAAGGTAGATCCCGGCGCGGGAGGTGTCCTTCTTGGCGAAGAGCCGCTTGAAGAGCCCGTCGCCGTCCCGGGCGCCGACGCCGGCAGCGAAACCCTCAAGCTCCTCCACCGCATACGCCTGGCTGGGCTGGGCCGGGTCGGGCCGGTAGCTGTCGAAGGACACTGCGCCGAACCGCGGCGAGGGGTAGAAGCCATTAAGGAGTTCATCCACGGAAACCGCCGGCGTTCGCGCGGCGAGCTGTTCAATCTGTACCAAGGTGGTCCGTTCTGCTGGTCTCGTGTCCTCCCACAGAATACCGGGAATGCCGGCCCCTGGCGCGAACGAATCCCCCTTCGGCGGCCGGTCCGGTGT
>JBFGBS010000616.1:0-1878 GCA_041567475.1 Arthrobacter sp. | reverse complement strand
GGAACTTGATTCAACCGACCTCGCCCCGGTCATCAACCGCCTCAAAAGGGCCCAGGGCCAGCTCGCCGCCGTGACCCGGATGCTCGAGGAAGGCCGGGACTGCAAGGACACCGTCACCCAGCTCGCCGCGGTCTCCAAGGCCCTGGACCGGGCCGGGTTCGCCATCATCGCCAGCGGCCTCGAACAGTGCCTCACCAACAAGGACACGGACATGAGCACCAAGGACCTCGAAAAACTCTTCCTCACCCTCGCCTAAGACAGGTCGTCTGAGTCAGGTCGCCTAAGGCAGCTCACACAGCCCCGGGCTAGGCCCGCGCCTTCGCCTCGTACATGTCCTTGTCCGCCCGGCGCAAGAGGTCCCGGGCAAGTTCAGCCTTCGTGGCGGCGCTGCCCGCGTCCCGGCCGGCGCGCTCGGCACGCTCCCCCGTGCCGAGTGCCGGCGTCGTTGCCCGTCCGACCGCGAGCCGTACCGGCACCGGCAGCCCGTCAACGATCGCCGGTTCGAGCAAACTGTCCTGCACCCTGACGGCGACCATTTCGAGATCCAGCGCTGTGACGGGGCCGGCGACCAGGACGACGAATTCGTCGCCGCTGTAGCGGGCTACAGTGTCGACGCCGCGGACGGCATCCGTGAGCCGGGCTGCGACCTGGCGGAGCACCTGGTCACCGGCGTCGTGGCCCAACGTATCGTTGATGTCCTTGAACCCGTTCACGTCACAAAACAGCAGCCCTACTTGACCGCCGTCGCGCGCAACGGCGTCCAGCGCTGCCTCCAGACGGTCCGCCAGCAGCACCCGGTTCGGCAGCCCGGTCAGGGAATCGTGCAGGGCGTCGTAGCGGGCTTCCTCGAGGAGCCGCTGGCGGTCGGCCTCGGCGGCCTCGAGTTTGCGCAGGGCCGCGGCAAGTTCGGATTCGTACTGCCGGCGTTCCGGGGCGCGGAAGAGGATGATCCGGTCGAGTCCGGGACCGTCACCGGCGGCCGTATCCCGGGACGCGGCGAGCAGGACGGGCAGCCTGCTGCCGTCAGCGCGCAGGACCTGCAGTGACAGCTCGGCCAGGGAGCCGGTGTTGTCCAGCTCCGGCATCGCATGCGTCAGGTACATGATGCGGTCACCGGCCGGCAGCAGCCGGAGCATGCTGGTCCCGGCGAGTTCCGCCCGGGTGCGGCCGGTCCAATCGCAGACGGTCTGGTTCGCTTCCACGATGGTTCCGTCCCGCATCGTCAGCAGGTATCCGGCCGGGGCAGCGTGGAACAGGGCTTCGAAATCCGTGGGTGCTGGAACAGGAGGAGCAGGTGTAGCTGGATGGTCGGCCGGAACGGCGGTCACAGCGGTCCTTGCAGGTAGTCGAGGATGGCGCCCGCGGTTTCTGCCGGCGCGCTGGCCTGCGGGAAGTGACCCTTGGCCTGAAGCGTCCTCAGAGTCCCCTTCGGCATTTTCTCCAGCAGGTAGGAACCGATGTGCGGCGGCGTCACGACGTCGTCCGTCGTCTGCAGGATGAGCGCGGGGAGGTTGACGGCGCCGAGCAGGTGCCGGACGTCAGAGAGGAAGGCCACGCGGGCGAAGTCCCGCCCCACCAGCGGCTTGATCCGGCCGAAACTGCCTTGGATTTCTTCTCCCAGTTCAGGGGAGGCCGGGGTGTTCATAAAGACCGGCGCCATGGAGTTTGCCCACACCAAATAGTTGGCCTCGAGCGAAACGAACAAGTCGTCGAGTTCCTGTTGCGTGAAACCGCCGGTGTACCCGTCCTCGGGATGGTCAAGGTAGCTCGGCGATGCGGTCAGCAGCACAAGCCTGCCGAGCCGTTCGCCGTCGTCCTTACAGGCCGCCTCAATGGCCATCATGGCCCCGACGCTATGGCCGATGAGCGTGACATGGC
>JBFGBS010000615.1:0-1884 GCA_041567475.1 Arthrobacter sp. | reverse complement strand
GCGCTGGGTTACTTCGCCCGGAAATATGACGACATTGTGGCCCAGATCGTTCTGCTCGAACAGCGAGTCAGCTCGAAGGCGCCGTCCACGGACATGCAGAAGACGGTCACGCACCTGCGCGAACAGCTCGCCGAGCGCAACATGGTGGGCGACCTCCGTGCCGCCGAAGGCCGGTTGGACGCACTTGTCGCCCAGATCGCCGAGCTGGAGAAGGCGGAAAAGGCCGAGCATGACGCCGTCCGCGCCGCCGAGCTCGCCGCCCGCGAGGCCATCGTGGCGGAGGCCGAAGAGATCGCCGGCCACGACCCGGCCCAGATCCAGTGGAAAACCTCCAGTGCGCGGATGAACGAACTGTTCGAAAACTGGAAGGTTGCGCAGAAGAGCGGGATCCGGCTCGGCCGCAGCAACGAAGACGCCCTGTGGAAGCGGTTCCGGGCCGCCAGGACCGTTTTCGACCGGCACCGCCGCGCGTACTTCTCCCAGCTGGACAGCAACAACTCTGCAGCCAAGGCGGCCAAGGAGAAGCTCATCACCGAGGCCGAGGCACTCTCGACCTCGACCGACTGGGGCTACGCCGCGGGCGAATACCGCCGCCTGATGGATGAGTGGAAGGCCTCCCCGCGTGCGAGCCGCAAGGACGACGACGCCCTCTGGGCGCGTTTCCGGGCCGCACAGGATGTCTTCTTCACCCACCGGCAGGCCGCCAACGACGAGATCGACCAGGAATACGGCGCGAACCTCGTGGTGAAGGAAGAACTCCTGGCGGAAGCGAACACCCTGCTGCCCATCAAGGATCTGGCCGCTGCCAAGAAGGCCCTGCAGTCGATCCGGGACCGGTGGGAAGAAGCCGGCAAGGTCCCCCGCGCAGACATGGGACGCGTCGAAGCCGGGCTCCGAAAGGTCGAGGACGCTGTCCGCCACGCCGAAGACGAGAACTGGAAGCGGTCCAACCCGGAGACGAAGGCGCGCACCAACAGCGCCCTGAGCCAGCTGGAATCCGCGATTGCCGGCCTCAAGGAAGACCTGGCCAAGGCCGAGAAGGCCGGAGACCAGCGCAAGATCAAGGCGGCACAGGAAGCCCTCGATGCCCGCCAGGCATGGCTGGAGCAGCTGGAACGCTCCGCCAGCGAGCTGACCTAGCAGCGCAGCTGCCGCGCACCCGCGCGGCACGCCCACAGGCCCCGTCCCGGTTATCCACATGACCGGGGCGGGGCCTGTGCCGCGTCCGGGCCGGCAGGGGACGATAACGGGATGGTACCCGCGCCCAGCTCCCCCACCCGGCAGCAGTGGTCCGGGCCGGCGTCGGTTCCGTCGGGACCGGTCCGGCCGGAGCTGTACGCTCCCGGCACCCTGTTCTCGTGGCCGGAATTGCAGGCAATGGCGGCGGACGGGGTATTGATCCGGTTGTTCCAACGCGGCTATTTGCCGCCCGGCGCCCGGGCGACGCCGCATCTGCGGGCACGGGCCGTGGCGCTGGCCATTCCGCGGGCCGTCCGGGCCCGGGTGGTCGCCGGGCGGATGACGGCGGCCTGGATCTACGCCGGGACGCAGGAACCGGACCGGCTCGCGTTGCTCGTCGACGCCGGCCACCGGATCTCCAGCCTCAGGTCCATGCGCGGCTGTACGCTTCATGAAGTCCGGCTGGGACCGTTCGACGTCGTCAATTTCGGCGGGATGCTGGTCTCCAGCCCCCTGCGCACGGCCCTGGATATTGCCCTGCATGTCGAGGCGGACCGGGCCGTACCGGCCCTGCGGGGGCTGCTGGAACGCCCCGAATTGGGGGTGCGGCTCCGCCTGCTGCGGATCGCAATTGACGCGAGCCCCCGGTTGCCGCACAAGCGGGCGGCGCTGGAGAAACTCGCGGCCCTGCCCCCGGGAGTGGGC
>JBFGBS010000614.1:0-1886 GCA_041567475.1 Arthrobacter sp. | reverse complement strand
CTCCGCCCCGGTCCCCCGATGCCCGGTGACGTACCGGGACGCTGACCGGAGCCTGACCGGCAGGATCGGGCGGGTCACGGGACGCATCGGGCCCGGCACCATCGGCGAAGTGATGCTCCCGTTCCGCGGGGGCACGAGCGCATTCCACGCCCATCCCTTTGACCGGGACCGCGTCTTCGCGGTGGGCGAGCGGGTCCTCGTGATCTACTTCAAGCCGCCGCAGACGGTCTACGTCGATGAGCTCCCGGACATTCTGCGGACGGACGACGACGGCGGCGGCGGCGGCGGGTCACGCTAGGCCGGACCAGACCTGCCGGAACTTGCCGCTCCGGTCGGTCCGTGGCAGCTCGTCGTCGTGGTCGATGGCAATAGTCCCCAGCCCTTGAGCCGTGAAAAAGCTGCCTAACCGCTGCTCCACCGCTGACCGGACCTGCGCCCTGTCGGTGCCCGGCTGGACCTCCAGCCGGACGCGCAAGGTTTCGGGTCCGGTGCGGATTGCCTGGCATCGACGGACTCCCGCGGTCTCTTCGATTACCGCGCCCAGGGCCAGCGGCAGAACCGTGACCGCGCGGCCGTCCGGCGCCGCGAAGGACAGCAGGTCCCCGGCGCGGCCTTCGACTTTCACTTCCGGAAAAGGACTGCCGCACGGGCACGGAGAGGTCGCCAGCGTAACCCGGTCTCCGAGGTCGTAGCGGATGATGGGCTGCACCCGGTTGACCAGGTTGGTGACGAGCACCGAGTGGGAGGTGACGCCGGCGGGGACCGGCCGGTAGTGCGCATCCACCGGCTCGAGGATGTACCAGTCAGTGTTCACGTGAAATGCGCCGTTGCGGCACTGGCTGGTCAGGGCAGGGACCTCGGAGGACAGATAGTGTTCGCTGACCCTGCAACCGAAGTCCGCTTCGATCCGCGCCCGCCCATCGGCGGACAAGTGCTCGCCGGAACAGATTGCCAGGACGGGACGGATCTGAAGCCGCCCGGCCCGCTGCTCCGCGGCCAGCTGGAGTATCGCACTGGGGTAGCCGCCGATCACGGTGGGCCGGAAATCGTTGAGCTCCTGCATCAGGTCGGCGAGGGGCCTCATCACGGAGAAAACCCGGACCTGCCGGGCGAAGACGCGGGAGCGGCGCCGCAGGGACTCCGTCATGACCACGCCCGCGAAGTGACCGCCGCCTGCGACGAGGACCGCGCCGCGCAGCCCGCACCGCAGCAACACCCGCAGTTCTCCGGCCCGGACCAGGATCCTGCGCTCACGAATCCGCGCCACGAGGTTGACCACAAGCCACGAGAACCGGTCGTGAAGCAGGACGGCGGGCTCCCCGGTGGTACCCGATGTGGTCACCACCAAATACTTCCCGCGGTAGTAGCTCCCGAGCCGGGAAAGGTCAGAGAGCACCTCGGTGTGCAGCCTCGCGAAGGTGATGTGCGGGTCCGTCACCCACTCGTCGAAGTTCTCCATCAGCTCCCTCTTGCCAACCCAGGGAAGCTGATCCGGGCCCGTGATGCCCTCCGGCACATCCCGGTACAGGCTGCGGTAGAAGGGCGAAGCTGACCGGGCGAACTCCACGAGCGCCGCCAGCCGGGCCTGCTGGCGCCGGGCGATCGCGTCCGGGCCCTCACGCTCAGCGCGCCAGATGTCCCAGGCGATGCCGATCATCGTTCCGGATAGGCCGCGCATCGCGAACCACCTTTCCGGGACCACCCTGCGGCCCCGCACCCACCTTTCCACTGCGGCTGCGGCCTATACAGGGCCGTTCGTCCCCGCTGCCTGCCGGGGCAGTCGTGCGACAGCTCCACCCCGTCTCCCCCGCTTCCGGCCCGGCCGCAGAGCCCACACCCCGTTAACCCACTATTTCCTCCCGCGCCATGTGGCCCACCCCGTGCCG
>JBFGBS010000613.1:0-1888 GCA_041567475.1 Arthrobacter sp. | reverse complement strand
AGGCGCCGAGCCGCCCGGCTGGCTGCTGGAGAGGCTGCTGGCCCGCCAGCGCGACGCCAAATCGGTGCTGGCGGCCCCGCACCCCCTCGTGCTGGAGGAAGTGGCCTATCCCTCCGGCAGCCAGCTGCTCGCACGGGCGGAGCTGACCCGCGCCCGGCGCAGCTAGGAAGACTGCGGCAGAAGGACCGGCAGCTTCACGGTGAACGTGCTTCCGCGGCCGGGGACCGAACGGCAGGAAATTGATCCGCCGTGGCGCTCGACGATCGTCTTGGTGATCGACAGTCCCAGCCCTGCACCGGGGATGGTGGTCTCGCGGACGGTCGGGCTCCGGTAGAAACGGGTGAAGACCCGGGCGGCATCGGCGTAGCTCATGCCTATGCCGGTGTCCCGGACATGGATCCGTACCCAGCCGTTGCTGGTATTGGCAGAGATCGTCACGGACCCGCCGTCGGGCGAGTATTTAATGGCATTCGAGACGAGGTTGTCCAGGGCCTGGCCGAAACGGAGCGGGTCCACCTGCGCCCACAGCGGGGCTGTCAGGTCCGTGGACAGCGTGACCTGGCCCTTCAGCGCGTGGGCCTGCGCGGAGCTCAGTGTCGTCGCCACAATGGCTGCGAGGTCGGTGCGGCGGGGGAGTACATGCAGGGCCGAGTTCGAGGACAACAGCAGGTCTGCCACGAGAGCCAGCAGGCGTTCCGCATTGCGTTCGGCGACCTCCAGTCGGCGGACAGCGGTGGCGGGGAGGTCCTCGGCGTCGGCCAGGACCAGGTCCAGGTTTCCGATGATGGACGTCAACGGCGTGCGGAGTTCATGCGCGACCGTGGGCAGCAGGTCTTCCGTAGCCTCCATGTCTTCGTCGTATCCGGCCGGCCGGGCGCCGTTACGGTCCGGCGGGAGATCTCCGGCGGTGATCCGGGCACACCGAATCACCAAGGCGACGGCAAACAGCATCAGCGGGACAAGGACGGCCTCGGCGGCGCGGAGGGGGAGCGCTGCCGGATCTCCGTCAATAATCCATGGCAGGCGCGGCAGGTACGTCCCGAAGAAGCTGATCGCCAGGCTGGCAGCAATGCCCACCCGCGACGCGGCGATCCACACCACGGGCAGGACCAGGAGGGCCAACAGCGCCGGATCCTGCGCGCCTGCGGCATAATCCGTGGCAAGTCCGATGGCGATGAGGTCAAGAACCGGCAGGGCCAGTGGCGCGGCCGGGGCCAGGCGCTGCCAGGGAACAAGGAGTGCTGCCAGCAGCAGGGCCGCCTGCGAGCCCAGCAACCACTGGCTGCGGGCGTTCTCCAGCACACCGGGCAGACCTTCGGGCGAGGCCGCGACGTGGACCGCGACCAGGAGCGTCAGCGGCAGCTGGCAGAGAAAAATGAGTGCGCGGAGGTCCAGCGCCATGAGCTTGAAGTCCGCTAGCCGGACTGCCCGCTGTTTATTCACCGACGACTCTCCCCTTTCGCGTAGCACTAGTCTTACATTTGATCGGCGGCCCGCAGGAAACGGTGGCAACGATTCCGGCCCGTGTTACTCACCCGTAGACATTTCTGCCACCAGCGCGGGTATCCTGACAGAGCCGGTATCGCACCGGCCACTTTAGCGCCGCCGCCACGGGTGCGCTGCAGTGAACGTGCCTGATGTGAGGGGGGACTATGACCGAGCTGGGAATCGCCGTCGTAGTTGAAGACGATGAAGATGTCCGTCACCTTATTGAAGACGTGCTGAGTCAGGCCGGATTCGAAGTCCATTGCGCAGCGGGCGGACGCGAGGGAGTCGAAGCTGTCCGCAGCCGCGCCGCAAACCTGGTCACCCTCGACGTGGGTCTTCCGGACATCGACGGCTTCGAAGTCCTTCGCCGGATCCGCCAGTTCAGCGACTCCTACGTGGT
>JBFGBS010000612.1:0-1894 GCA_041567475.1 Arthrobacter sp. | reverse complement strand
CGCCGTGTCAGCAAGGCCCTTCTCAAACCACGCTACAGCGGTCTTGCGCTGATTCTCCGATAACGACCTGCTTGCACACATAAAACTGCTCCCCGGGAGTCGGAACTGAATTTCTCAGTCCAACTTCCGGGGAGCAGTTCAAACATCCGGCCGGGGGCTCTTCAGTGAGGCTTTGGTACCGGTCCCTAGAAGGCGTCCGGGTGCAGCGCCGCGGCAATCTGTTCGACGGCCCGGATGTTGCCCCACGTGCCGGGCATGACGTCGTCGGAGTCGATGGCTACCAGACGACCGTTCTTCACCGCGGGCACTTCCGGGAACTTCTGCTGCAGGAACGCCCGGGTGGCATCCTCATGATCCTTGTCCAGCGTGGTGAAGACAATGACCTCGGGGTTCTTCTGGACCAGGGTCTCCGGGGAGATGACGGCGGAGAAGAACTTGGCGAAGGCCTGATCCGACGGGTCGAAGACGTTTTTGCCGCCCGCGGTTTTGATCATGTCGTACTCAATGCCCGCGCCGATCGCCGCCATCGTGTTGCCCTCCACAAACAGTTCGACGACGCTCGGCTGTTCCTTTCCTGCCACGGCCTTCTCCACCCGGGCGAGCGCATCGGCGGCTTCCCCGCGGACAGTCTTGGCCTGTTCGCCGGCGCCGAACACGGCCCCGATGTTTTCGATGTCCGTCAGCAGGTCCTTGACCTCTGCGCTGCTGCGCCGCTCCATGCAACCGGCGGTGGCGATGTAGGACTCTGCGCCGGCCTGCTGTAGTTGCTCAATGCTGGCAAAGCCCTGCTCCGCGGTGAATTCATAACCCGTAGGCGCAAAGACGAAGTCCGGGTTCACGCCGAGCAGGACTTCCCGCGCCGGTGGCATCTGATCGCTCAGCTGCTTGACCGTGCCGCCCGCTTTCAGTTCCGGGGCCAGTTCGCTGCCCTTTGTCTGGGCTTCGGCCACTATCTTGTCGGCCAGGCCTAGCTTGACCAGGAGCTCCGACTGTCCCGGCGTCATGGCCACGGCGCGCTGCGGCACGGTGGTGAAGGATAGGGTGCGTCCGCAGTTCTGGATGGTGGCTGCGTCCTTGCCCGGCTGTGCGGTGGCGGCGGTGGGCGTAACGGCCTGGCCGCAACCGGCCAGGAGGGTGCCTCCCAGGATCAGGGCGCCGATAAGTGCCGCGGGTTTGGGCGCGGTGGTGTGGTTCATGGATTGCCTCCGGTGTTGGTGGTTCGGTGTTGGTGGTTCTGTGCTGGCGGGGTCAGCGGGAAGGTGCGGCGGGAATTCCCGACGAGCGAGCCACGGCGATGAGGGCACGGCCGGTCAGGGGGTGGACGAGTTTCCTGGAGTCCACCCCGAATGTGTTCCGGATGAGGTTGCCGTCCAGGACATCGCCGGGTCGGCCGAATACTTGGAGGCGGCCTGCCTGCAGGACCGCCACGTGGTCACAGAATTCGGCCGCGAGGTTGATGTCGTGGAGCGCAGCCAGGACGGTCAAGCCGCGTTCGCTGACCAGCTGCATGAGCTCGAGCTGGAAGGAGATGTCCAGGTGGTTAGTGGGTTCATCCAGGACCAGCACGGGTGATTCCTGCACGAGCGCCCGGGCCAGCAGTATCCGCTGCTTCTCTCCGCCGGACAGCCCGGCGAAGTAGCGGTGCCCCAGGTCGGAGGCCCCGACGTCGTGCAGTGCTTCTTCTACCAACCCGAGGTCCCGGGCCGAGTCGGCGCCGAAGCCGCGCTGGTGCGGGACCCGGCCGAGCATCACCACCTCGCGGGCCGTCATCGGAAATTCCTGGCTGGATTCCTGTGCCATCACGGCGATGCGCAGGGCCGCTTCGCGGGCGCTGAGCCGCCGGACGTCGTCGCCGCCCACCCGCACGGTCCCGGCGGAGGGCCTGTTGACCCGG
>JBFGBS010000611.1:0-1898 GCA_041567475.1 Arthrobacter sp. | reverse complement strand
GCTCGGGTTGATCTGGGGCAGCAATTTCATTTTCATGAAGTGGGCCTCCGAGACGATCACAGCGGGCCAGATCACCTTCCTCCGGGTGGCCTGCGGGTTCCTGCCGGTCCTCGCCTACGCCCTCATCCGGCGGGACCTTAAACTCAGCCATCTCAGGCACATCCACCACTTCCTCGTGATGTCCGTCCTCGCGACCAGCGCCTATTTTTTCGCCTTCGCGTCGGGCACCGCGTTGCTGCCGTCCGGGATCGCCGGGGCGCTCAGCGGCGCGATCCCGCTGTTCACGTTCCTCGCAGCTGCTGTGTTCCTGCGCAGCGAACGGATCACCGCCCTGCGGATCCTCGGGGTTGTGGCGGGCTTCGCCGGGGTGCTCCTGATTGCCCGCCCGTGGAACGCCGCCGGCTCCGTGGACCCGGTCGGGGTTTCCTTTATGCTGCTGGGCTCCGCGTGCGTGGGGCCGTCCTTCGTGTACGCGCGAAAGTTCCTGGTGGGTCTGTCGATTCCGGCCGCCGCGCTGACCACCTACCAGATGGGCCTCGCGCTGCTGACACTCGCCGTCGTGACGGACTTCAACGGCATCACGGCCATCGGCGGGGACCTGCGGGCCATGGTTGCCATGGTCCTCGGGCTGGGGCTGCTTGGCACCGGCACCGCGTATATTCTGTACTACTTCATCGTTGACCGCCTGGGCGCGATCATGGCATCGAGCGCAACCTACATTCCGCCGGTGGTGGCACTCGGGATCGGCTGGCTCCTCGTGGGTGAGCCGATCGATGCCCTCCATGGCGTGGCCGTGCTGCTGATCCTGGCCGGTGTGGTGGCGCTTCGTCCGCGGAAGGTGCCACAGCCGGTGCCGGACGCGGCCACCCCGGGTGTGCCGCCGGGCGGAGCCGGTACCCACGGTCCCCTTGGGCGCCCTGTGTGACACCCCGGCCACCAGCTACGTGGTCATCGTACCGGGACTCCATCGGGGACCGGTCCGGGATGTTCCGCGCAATTGCGCAGGCCTGGGCGCCGGGGCGGACGCTCTACCCGGGCAGCTACGTCGACCTGTCCCCGTCGACGGCGATCCCGGCCGTCACCTACGTCGATACCGACCGCCGCGCGGCAGTGTTCTTCTCCGACGGCGCTCTTGTCCGGGCCGAACTTCACGGCCGGACCCTGCCCGGTGCGGGCACAGAGGTCACGTTTCTCGCCGCCGACTACACAACGGCCCTGGCGGTTCCGGATCAGGGCTTCGAGCTGCTGATCTCGCTCTATGCCGGGCCGGTCTGGGAGCACTGCCGGCGCTATCTCCAGCCGGGCGGGCTGCTGCTCGCGAACGCAAGCCATGGAGATGCCAGCCTCGCCGCGCTCGACCCGGCGCTCCGGCTCGAAGCCGCCGTGATCCACCGCGGCGAGGCTCACCGCGGCGAGGAGTACCGGCTGGAGGCGGACGGCCTGGAGGGGTATCTGGTGCCGAAGAGGCCGGAAGCCAACCGGTCCGGTCTCATCCGCGCGGCAGGCCGGGGTGTCGCCTACACCAGGCCCGCGTTCGCGTACGTGTTCCGGTATCTCCCGGACAGCGGACCGCGCACGATCCCGGGGGCCGGCGCACGCGACGCGTGACGGTGGATGCCGCCCGATCTAGTTGTCCTGCAACAGCCATCTCTGCGGATCGTTGAGCACGCAACTCTGGCGGCTGCACTGGCGGGCCCGCACCTGCCAGTCCGGCTGTGAGTCCGCCGCGGACCGCTCATCCTTCCAGATCGGAATGACCCGGGCACCGCACCGTGGACACGGCAGCTCCATGTGAGCGCGCCGCTGCGCCTTGTTCATAATTTCCCCCAAGAAAATTGATGCTTTGATGCTAGGCGATCCTGGGAGTGGGTGGTCATCCGACGCGCGGCAATCAACGG
>JBFGBS010000610.1:0-1902 GCA_041567475.1 Arthrobacter sp. | reverse complement strand
TTCCGGGACGACCTTGCCGCAGGCGATGTAGTCGGTCATGTAGAGCGGCTCGGCGCCGACCACAACGATGTCGTCCACGACCATGCCCACGAGGTCGTAGCCGATGGTGTCGTGGATATCCATGGCCTGCGCGATGGCGACTTTGGTGCCGACGCCGTCCGTGGAGGTGGCCAGCAGCGGGCGTTTGTAGGTGAGCAGTTTCGAGACGTCATAGAGGCCTGCGAAGCCGCCGACGCCGCCGATCACCGACGAGTTGTGGGTCGCCTTTACGGCGCCCTTCATCAGTTCAACGGCGCGGTCGCCCGCTTCGACGTCCACGCCGGCGGAGGCGTAGGTGATGCCTGCGGAGTTCTGGGCGGCATTGATGTCAGCGGCCGGGGAGGAGGAAGTCATACGGGCTCTTTCTTGTCGGCAGCGAACGAAGCGGCGTCCGGGTCTGCGGGGACGCCGTGAACAACGGGTCGAATACGGTCAGCATCAGTGAGGAGTCCTTCGAACTCGGCATCCGGGCCCGGGTCGCAGCCGGTAGCGCCGGGCTTCCCGGCCGGGTCCTCTTCCGGGTCCTCTTCGAGGAGGGCGCCGGGCGCGGCGGGGACGCCGGCAGCAGCCGGGGCCGGTGCGGCTGCGGCGGGTGCCGGGGCGGGCAGGCCGCCAAGATCCGTGCGTTCGAGCAGGTTCTTGCCGAGCTTGTCCGCGCCGGGGAGTTCGATCGGGTAGTTGCCGGTAAAGCACGCCGTGCACAGCCGCTCGCGGGGCTGCCGGGTGGCGTCGATCATGCCGTCTTCGGAGATGTAGGCCAGCGAATCGGCGCCGATCGCCAGGGAAATTTCATCGATGGTGGCGCCGTTGGCAATCAGTTCCGCACGGGAGGCGAAGTCGATGCCGTAGAAGCAGGGCCACTGCACGGGCGGGGAGGAGATCTTGACATGCACGGAGGCGGCGCCGGCTTCGCGGAGCATCCGGACGATCGCACGCTGGGTATTGCCGCGGACGATCGAATCATCGACGACCACAACGCGCTTGCCGCGGATCACGGATTCCAGGGCGTTGAGCTTGAGCCGGATGCCGAGCTGGCGCAGCGTCTGCGAGGGCTGGATGAAGGTGCGGCCCACGTAGGCGTTCTTGACGAAACCGTGCGCGAACGGGATGCCGGATTCCTCGGCGTACCCCACGGCCGCGGGGGTGCCGGATTCGGGAACCGGAATGACGAGATCGGCTTCCTGGGTGTTTTCGCGGGCGAGCTGGCGCCCCATTTCCACGCGGGACTCGTACACCGAGCGGCCCGCAATGGCGGCGTCCGGGCGGGCGAGGTAGACGTATTCGAACACGCAGCCGGCCGGGGTGGCCTCGGCAAAGCGCTGGGACCGGACGCCGTCCTCGTCAATTGCGATGAATTCGCCTGGTTCGATCTCGCGGATGAAGCTCGCGCCGACGGTGGCAAGGGCGGACTGCTCGGAGGCAACCACCCAGCCGCGCTCCAGCCGGCCCAGGCACAGCGGGCGGATGCCGTAGGTGTCGCGGGCCGCGTAGAGGGTGCCTTCGTCCATAAAGACAAAGCAGAAGCCGCCCTTGATTTTCGGCAGCAGCTCCAAGGCAGTCTGTTCGAGCGACTTGCCCTCTTCGCCTTCGAGCAGCGCCGTGACCAACGCGGTGTCCGAAGTGTTGCCCTGCTTCATTTCCCCGCTGAGGTGACCGCCGTTGCGGTCCATGATCATGGCCTTGAGCTCGGCGGTGTTGGTCAGGTTGCCGTTGTGGGCGAGGGCCACCGTGCCGGTGGCGGTAGCGCCAAGGGTCGGCTGGGCGTTGGCCCAGTGGCTGGCGCCGGTGGTGGAGTAGCGGCAGTGGCCGACGGCCAGGTGCCCGGTCAGGGTGTTCAGCGTCGTCTCGTCGAAGACCTGGGAT
>JBFGBS010000609.1:0-1916 GCA_041567475.1 Arthrobacter sp. | reverse complement strand
CGCCGGAGCCCGCTTCCGGGGCGGCAGTTCCCGGATGTCGCTGCCGATCAGCACCGTTTCCGCCGCGTCCCAGAGCGGGGCGGCCTCGCGGACATCCGGAACGGTCCGCAGCCGGCCCCCGGCCGCCGCCACGATACGCTCCACCTCATTGCGCAGGACCTCGAGTCCGGAGACCAGCAAGGTCTCCTGTTCGCCGTCCGGAAGCCACGGCGCGCCGGTGTTCCCCTGCACGGTGTTTCCCCGCACGGGATGCCCCTGCAAGGAGCTCTGCGACTGGTGCCTGCTCATACCGCCACTGTGCCGCGCCCGGCCGGGCGTGGTAACCGGCACAGCGGGCTATGTGGACAACCGGCCGGACAGCCGACCGCCGGCGCCCGGGCCCAGCCCGGCCCGGCCAGGACCGGCTCCGGCGCAAGGCAGAATTGAGGCTATGTATCTGCTGCTCTCCGCCCACGCTGACGGTGCAGCGCTCGAGGAACTCACGGCGGACGGCACACCCGTCGCGGGCCTCGCGGAACCGCGGGTGGTCAGCAGCGCGGATCTTCCCGGCGTCGTCCGCCATTATGAATCCCGGCGGCCCCGCTGGATCTGGCACCGGACGCAGGACTGGTACCCGGCCCTGCTGCGGGCCGGGGTGGAACTGGAACGCTGCTATGACCTCACGCTCTGCGGGGCCATCCTGGCCCACTCGCAATTCACCGCCCACACCGCGTACGCCCGGAACGCGGAACGGCAGGTCCAGGAGGAGGAGCTGGTCCCCCCGCGGTCACTGCAGCCGCTGCCACCGCCGGCCGAGCAGGACGCCCTCTTCGAGACTCCCGCCGCCGGTCCGCCGGCCCGCGTCACGCCGGCGGCCCTCCGCACCGAGTACGCCGCCCAGCAGGAAGCCATCCGGCACGCCGGCGGAGAAAGCGGAAGCGCTCCCGGAGCTGCCGGGGATGCCGCCGCTGAAGCTGCGGCCCGGCGGCAGCGCCTCCAGTTGCTGCTGGCGGCGGAGTCCGCGGGCGCCATGATCGCCGCCGAGATGCAGCATGCCGGCGTCCCGTGGCGTGAGGACCTGCACGAGCAAATCCTGGCCGACTACCTCGGCCCGCGGCCCGCCTTCGGCCGACGCCCGGCGAAACTCGAAGAACTGACCTCTGTCCTGCGGCAACTGCTGCAGACCCCGGCGCTGAACCCTGATTCCCCGCAGGAGCTCATGCGCGCGCTGCACCGCAACGGCATCGACGTGAAAACCACCCGGCAATGGGAGCTCAAGGAGTCCACCCACCCGGCAATCGACCCGCTCCTGGCTTACAAGAAGCTTGCCCGGCTGCATGCGGCCAACGGCTGGGCCTGGCTGGATGCCTGGGTCAGCGGCGGCCGGTTCCGGCCGGAGTACGTGGTGGGCGGCGTGGTGTCCGGGCGCTGGGCGTCCAGAGGCGGCGGGGCACTGCAGATCCCCCGCCAGATCCGGGGCGCCGTCCACGCCGATCCCGGCCACAAGCTCATCGTCGCCGACGCCTCGCAGCTGGAGCCGCGGGTCCTCGTGGCCCTCGCCCGGGATTCGAAGATGGCCGAGGCCGCCCGGGACAAGGACCTGTACGCCGGCATTGCCGCCCAGGGGTTCGGCGGCGACCGGGCGAAGGCGAAGATTGCGCTGCTCGGCGCCATCTACGGCGCCACCACGGGTGAGTCCGGCCGGCTGATGCCGCAACTGACGCGCACCTACCCCCGGGCGGTGGGTTTTGTGGAGCAGGCGGCCCGCGCCGGGGAAGCCGGCAGGACCGTCACGTCACGCCTCGGCCGCAGCAGCCCTCCGCCGTCGGAGGCCTGGCTGCGGAGCCAGCAGTCGGCCTCGGCCGAGGAACAGCGCAGGGCCGAGGCCGTCGCCCGCTCACGCGGCAGGTTCACGCGCAACTTCGTGGTGCAGGGTT
>JBFGBS010000608.1:0-1919 GCA_041567475.1 Arthrobacter sp. | reverse complement strand
TCCGGCCAGATCGAACTGGCCGAACGCCGGCCCGGCCGGGTTCCGGAGTTCGGCGGCGGCCGGGTAGATGGCCTCCATCATGAGCCTGCCGTTCGGGCTGCCCTCCACGGTCCAGGCCACGCCGGCGTTGGTGATGCCGGCCATCACTTCGTTGCTGCGCGGCTCAATGTCCTCGGCGGCCTCGTGCAGCCGCCTGATTTCCGGATCCGTGCTGTTGGTGCTGTTCAGGGCCACGAGCCGCACCAGCGACGTGGCCTTGTCCAGGATGGCCGCGTCGATGGTGGTCCCGGTGTCCTCGAACTGGACGGTGAAGGCGATCAAACCGGAGCCCGCGAGGCCCGCGAGCATCATGCCCAGCATGGCGGCCACCACCCGGAACCGGACGGAGTGGATCTTCGCACTCCAACCGGTCGCGTCCGGCTCCTCGGTCCGGGGCGTGATGTCCAGGGGTTCGGGCGTGATCCGGCCTACGCCGGGCCGGTCTTCGATGGAGGTCACGGTATCCCCTGTCCGTAGGTCCTTAGCCGAGGCGGTAGCCCGCGCCCCGGGCGGTCACGATGCGGTCCGGTCCGATTTTCTGCCGTAGCTGGCGCACGTAGACGTCGACGACGTTCGAGGTGCCGTCGAAGTCGTAGCCCCAGACATGGCTGAGGAGCTGCTGCCGGCTCAGGATCTGGCCCGGATGGTGCAGGAACATCTCGACCAGGGCGAATTCCCGGGCCGAGAGTTCCACTTCCTTCTCGCCGATGCTGACAGTCCGGGTATGCAGGTTCAGCTCGAGCGCCCCGTACCGGATGGTGTTGCCTGCGGCCGGCTCGGCGCCGTCGGCCGGCCGCAGCCTCAGCCGGATCCGCGCCAGCAGTTCCTCGAAACGGAACGGCTTGACCATGTAATCGTCGGCGCCGTTGTTCAGCGCCGCCACGGTGTCGGCCGGGGCCGCGCGCGCCGTCAGGAAGATGACGGGAATCGTGACCTGGTTGTGGCGGAGCGCGTTCAGGACGGTGAAACCGTCGAGGCGGGGGAGCCCGATGTCGAGCAGGAGCAGATCGAAATCGCCGCCGGAGGCGTAGTCCAAGGCCGTCACGCCGTCGGCCACCACGGTGGGGGCATAGCCTGCTGCCCGTAGGCCCTTTTCGATGAAGCGGGAGATACGGTCTTCGTCTTCGGCAATCAGGATGCGGATCACGGTGGACTCTGTAGGGCGGCTGACAGGGCGGCTGAGGCCCCCAGCAGGCCTTGGTGAACCCGGGGTGCGGGCAAAAGCGTACGGCAGGTGCGGTATTTCTATCCTGCCTCCAGTTCCGGCGCCCGCGCCAGCCTTTACCGCGGGCGTTTCTCAGCTGAATCTCAGCTAACGGGGCCCGGCCGGCCCGGCGACCTATCCGGTCCGGGGGTCGAAGACCACACCCTCGTCCTGGTGCTGGACCGCCCAGCTGAACCACATTTCGAAGTAGAACGGGATGGTGGTGCCGTCCGGTCCGGTGATCTCAAGGTTGTTCTCCGCCTTGGTCAGCGTGACGGACTTGCCGTCCACCTCGGTGGTGTAGCTCCGGCCGTTCTCCAGGGCCAGCCAGGGCGCGGCCGCCGGGGACCCGTCCACGGTGAAGGCGACGAAGATGTCCTTGGCGAAGTAGCGGGGATCGTTGAAGCTGGGCCGGAAGACGAACCGGTCGTCCTGGTCGTAGCCGCCGTAGGGGTTGGCGGCGTAGTTGCGCCGGTGGCCGGTGTCCTCGCTGAGGATCATTGCCGTGGGGTGCTGGGCCTTGATCTCGCCAACGCTCAGCAGCTGGAATTTGTGCAGCGCCAGCTGGTGGCCGAAGTGGGTGCCGGCGAGGGCTTTGCCGGTGCTTTGCTGCCACAGGGTCTCGGTGCTGCGGTCGAACATGATCAGGTTGCTCTCCAGCAGGGCCCCGCTGACG
>JBFGBS010000607.1:0-1932 GCA_041567475.1 Arthrobacter sp. | reverse complement strand
CCGGGTCACGAACGATGTGGACAACGTCTCGCAGAGCCTGCAGCAATCCATCAGCCAGGCGGTCACCTCGCTGCTGACGGTGCTGGGCGTGCTGGTGATGATGTTCCTGCTCTCGCCCACGCTGGCGCTGATCGCGCTCGTGACGATTCCGCTGACCCTCGTGACCACCGCGCTGATTGCCAAGCGCTCGCAGAAGCTGTTCGTGGCGCAGTGGAAGCACACCGGTGAGCTCAACGGCCAGATCGAGGAGACCTACACGGGACACGCCCTGGTGAAGGTCTTTGGCCGGCAGCGCGAGGTCGAAGAAACATTCCGGCAGAAGAATACGCAGCTGTACCAGGCGAGCTTCGGCGCGCAGTTCGTGTCCGTGCAGATCATGCCGGCCATGACGTTCATCGGGAACCTCGTCTACGTGGGCATCGCCGTGGTGGGCGGCCTGCAGGTCGCCATCGGGGCCATGCAGCTCGGCGATGTGCAGGCGTTCATCCAGTACTCCCGGCAGTTCACCCAGCCGCTGGCCCAGCTGGGGTCCATGGCGAACCTGCTGCAATCCGGCGTCGCCTCGGCGGAGCGGGTCTTCGACCTGCTGGACACCGAGGAACAGCTGACGGACCCGGACGTGGCCCTGACGCCGGAGGTGACCCGCGGGCGGCTGGAGTTTGAGGACGTCTCGTTCTCCTATGCGCCGGACAAGCCGCTGATCTCATCGTTGAACCTGGTGGCGGAGCCGGGGCAGACGGTGGCGATCGTCGGGCCTACGGGGGCGGGGAAGACGACGCTGGTGAACCTGATGATGCGTTTCTACGAGCTCGACGGCGGCCGGATCACGCTCGACGGCGTGGACGTCACCGGGATGGCCCGGCACGAGCTGCGCTCCCGGATGGGCATGGTGCTGCAGGACACGTGGCTGTTCGGCGGGACCATCCGGGACAACATCGCCTACGGCCGGCCGTCTGCTACCGAGGCCGAAATCCTGGAGGCGGCCAAGGCAACGTACGTGGACCGGTTCGTGCACTCCCTCCCGGACGGTTACGACACCGTGCTCGACGATGAGGGCTCCAACGTCTCCGCGGGGGAGAAGCAGCTGCTGACCATCGCCCGGGCGTTCCTGTCACAACCCTCGGTGCTGATCCTGGATGAGGCGACGTCGTCCGTGGATACCCGCACCGAGGTTTTGGTGCAGAAGGCGATGAGCGCGCTGCGGTCCGACCGGACGTCTTTTGTGATCGCGCACCGGCTCTCAACGATCCGCGATGCTGATCTGATTCTGGTGATGGAGGCCGGGCGGATCGTTGAGCAGGGGACGCATGCGGAGTTGTTGGCCGCGGGCGGGGCGTATGCGCGGCTGTATGAGGCGCAGTTCGCGGCTCCGGTGGCGGAGGTTTAGGGCGCTCTGGCTGAACCGTAGTCTATGCACGTGGCCGCGTATTGTCCGTCAAGTTTGGGATTAATTCCGTCAGGGTATCCCAGACATTTGGGACGACAGGCTGGGGTACACGCAAGATGACGTGAGGGTGCATGTCGATGATCATTGTGCCATTTGTTGACACTCGTTGCCGCGGGGCCCCGCCCTGATGGCGGCCCGTTGGCCGGTCCTGTTGATCCCGGCAGTTGGGCTGGCAGAAATGCGAGATTCCTCGCCGTCCCTTATTGCGTTCGGTGACTTTCGAGCGCGCCCTCGTCCGGCGGCTGTGCCGGCAACTAGTACATCAGACCCGACTGCGGTGGAATTTCATGCCCGCACTGCAACGGCGCTAACTGAGCTGAAGCGAAGAAGATGGCGCGTCAGAAAGGTGGGGGTCGACGAGGTTCGGGACGCCCCCGAAGGAGGCCAGGGTCCGGGCGGTTTCCACGAATTCGCGTGCCAGCCCGTCATTGACGTCGGTGCGCCATGCAATCGACAGCGAAGACGGCGGGACATCGCTTACCGGG
>JBFGBS010000606.1:0-1932 GCA_041567475.1 Arthrobacter sp. | reverse complement strand
TCCGCCGAGCACCGCCCAAGCGCCGCCTGCCGGAACCGGAAGCCGCGCCGGTAGCAGTTCATCTCCGGCCACTCCGACGCACAGCAGCCGGGCGGGTAGCCGTCGGGACAGGGCTGGTGAACCGGGCCCGTTCCCGGAGCTCACGGCCCGGGTAGTTCCGGTTACCGCCCGATCCTGGTCCGCCGGTGCTATGCGCCCTGGCGCTGGGGCGCCGTTGCGGATCCTGACGTCTGCGGCCGTCACCAGCGCGGGCAGCGCCTCGATCCGGAACGGCCTGGCTCGGACGGGAACGGTAGCCCAGGGCCGGGCAGCCGTGAGGTCCGGCTCGTACAGCTGGCCCGCATGCCCGGCGTCGGTTGCGCTCGCCACCAACGCACCAAAAACGGCGACCCGGCCCGGTAACGGTTCCAGATCGGGCAGCCGGGGCCACGCCAGACGGCCCTCCGCGCTTGAGCCTGCCGGCACGAATACCCGGTTGGGGATCGCGGCGAAAAGCCGAGACGTGACAAGCTCGCGCTCTCCGGAGACGACGACGGTTATGCCGGACCGGGCGCCGTCGCGGACGATGTCGAGGACCAGGTCTTCGGCCCAGGCCAGCGGGCCGGACCGGAATGCCGAGACCCAGGAGCCCCAGCCGTCTATGACCAGGACGAGGGGCGGGGCGTCGTCGGGTTGCCGTCCCGTAGTGCGCAGGGCCATTTCGCGGGCGAGGCGCTCGATCACCCGCACGGCCCGGCGCAGTTCCGCCGGGCCGGCTACCGCGCCGGCACGCGGACAGGCTGCTGCCGCACCGAAACGGCCCGCGGCATCGAGGATGTACACGTGGAACTCCGCCGGACCGGATAGCAGTTGCGCGACGGTCAGGACGAGAGCCGCGTCGGCCGCACCCGGAGTGCCGCCGATGAGCCCGAGGTGCCCGTGCCCGCCGGGACTCCAGTACAGCCCGGCCACCCGCTGCTCTTCCGGGAGATCGACGTACCCGAGCCGGACGGCGTCGGACGGATCAGACGACCCGGCTCCCGGCCCGGCGGGAAGTGGCCATCTGTCAGCTCCGTCCGGGTCCGGGCCCGGATACGGCAACAGGACAGGAAGCGGGTCGGCCACGGGCTGCCGCGGCGGGGCGCCGCCGAGTGCAGACCACAGCCGGACCGTGGCATCCACAAGGGGCCTCGCGGCCTCGGCCGGGGTCGGAGTGGCAGGCAGGTCGCGCGCGCTGTCTCCGGGCAGGGCTCCGGCGGCGTCCGCCCGCGGACCTGTCAGGGCCGTGCTGGCAGTGTGCACGCGGACCGCCGGACCGTCCCCGGCCGGAGGGGCGCCGGCCGCGGCCAGTGCTGCTGTTTGAAACTCCACCGGGTCCTCGTTTCCCCGGACCAAGAACGCACGCCCGGGCCGGTCGCGGGGAATTCCGGCAGCCAGCCGGGAGTTCATCACATCGGTCGACTCCGGGCCGGACTGGACCCGCAGGACAACGCAACTGGTGACGTTGGCGCGGATATCCGCGGTGACGGCCCCCTGCGGGCGCTGGGTGGCCATCACCAGATGAAACCCCAGCGCTCGTCCGATCGCCGCAATCCGCATCAGCTCGGCGAGCGCCGCGGGCGCGTCCTCCACGAGCACCCGGAACTCGTCAATGACGATCACCAGATGCGGCAGGGGCCGGCCGGGCCGCGCCACGGACTCGTACGCTGCGAGGTCCGGTGCCTTTGCTGCCGCCAGGAGCTGTTCCCGGCGCCTGACCTCGGCCCGCAACGACACCAGAGCCCGACCGATGCCCTGTGCGTCCAAGTCGGTGAGCAGGCCGACGCAGTGCGGCAACCCGGTCAGCGGTCCGAGGCCGGAGCCGCCTTTGAAGTCGAGGAAGAGCAGGTTGACCCGGTCAGGGGAATAGCCGGCCGCGAGGCCCGCGGCCAGGGTGCGCAGAAACTCGGACTT
>JBFGBS010000605.1:0-1940 GCA_041567475.1 Arthrobacter sp. | reverse complement strand
GGCTCCGGCGCGGTCGTGATTCCGTATGCGGCAAGCGTCGGCGGCAGGGGCTCGATCTCCGTCACGTCACCGCGCGCTTCGAAGACGAAACGCGGCACGTCGGTGTCCGCCGCCCCGGATTCGGCCAGGGCCTGCATCGGCTCCGAATCAAAGATCAGGTAGGGGGACCTCTCCGTGCACACCTGCCCGGTCACCACATTGGTCCGCAGGGCGGCCATCGGCTGTCCCTCGGCGTTGAGGACATCGACGAACTCACCGGCCAGTGCTGCTTCTCCGGCATCGTCCTGGATGGTCCACGTTGACGGGTAGTCAAAGCTCAGCGTTCCGTCCGACGTCGTAAACGTCTGCCAGCCCGCTGGCACGGCACTGGCGCCCGGGCCATCCGGCCCGGAACTGCCAGGTGCGCTGCTGCCCGGTCCACTGCTGCCGGGTGCGGTAGTGCCGGGCACGGAACTACCCGGTGCGGAACTGCCCGGTTCGCTGCCGCCCTGTCCGCTGCCATCCGGCGCGCTGCTGCCGGGAGAGGTATTACCACCAGACGTACCGCCGGTCGCGCTGCCGGGAGCTGAACTGACGGGCTGGTCGCCCAGTGCCCTTCCGTCCGTCGTCGCCTCCGTCACCGGAGCGCACGAGGCGACCACCACGGCGAGCCCGATGGCTGCGGAGAGCGCCATGACGGATCGTGGCGCGGACATCCGTGTCCCGTTCATGCTGTCCTCCCCAGGGATGCGTGTGGTCCGCTAATTATCCCTGCTCAAGGGCGGATCCCTAGGGACTTCCTGCCCTGATTTCGTCTCCGCCCCGACGAAAAAACCCAAAAATGCCCCCAAGAAGGCTGCACAAAGGCTGCGGGGAACCCCGGGGCAGTCCACAGCGGAGGCTCCGCGTCATCGGGAGACATAGTGGCAGTGACGGCACCCACGTTGACAAGCCGGTGATTTCAGTTGTCCGAAGATCCTTGCTACAGCTTGATAGATGCAAGAAATCTTGAAGGATGCCCTACCGTTCGTGGCCGTTGCCATCGCCATCCTCGCGGGAGTCGTTGCGTCGTGGCTGATCCGCAGGGTGGTCTTGGCCCTCAACCGGGGCCGTGACGAGCTCAGGGAGACCTCCCGGCTCGCTCGCGCTCCGCTGCAGATCGTCCTGATCCTGATCGGGGTGAAAATCGCGCTGGCGCTCACCACGGAAAGCGGCGGCTGGCGGACGTGGGTGGATCATCTGCTTCTCATTGCCCTCATCGGGGCGATCGCCTGGCTGGCCGTGACCATGCTGCTGATCGTGGAAGCCATCCTGCTCGCGCGCTACAGCGTGGACGTGAGCGGCAGCCGAAGGGCCCGCCGGCTGCAGACACAACTGGTCCTCGCCCGGCGCATTGCGGTGGCCCTGATCATCGTGCTGGCCGTCGGCAGTTCCATGCTGACCTTCCCCGCCGTCCAGGCGCTCGGCGCCGGGCTGCTGGCCTCCGCCGGTGTCATTTCCATCGTTGCCGGCCTCGCCGCCCAGACATCCCTGGTCAACGTCTTCGCCGGCATCCAGCTTGCCTTCACGGACGCCATCCGGGTGGGCGACGTCGTCGTCGTGGAGAAGGAATGGGGCCGGATCGAGGAGATCACCCTGACCTACGTCGTGGTCCACATCTGGGATGACCGCCGCCTGATCCTGCCTTCGACCCACTTCACCACCACCCCGTTCGAGAACTGGACCCGGCGGCAGACCGAAATCATGGGCACGGTGGAGTTCGATCTCGACTGGCGCACACCGCTGGAGGCCATGCGCGCCGAGCTGCGGACCATCCTGGCGGCCTCCGAGCTTTGGAACAAGAAGGTCGGCATCCTGCAGATCACGGACGCCACCAAGGGCTTCGTCCGGGTCCGGATCCTGGTGAGCGCGGATGACAGCGCAGCGCTCTTCGATCTTCGTTGCCTGATCCGCGAAGAACT
>JBFGBS010000604.1:0-1946 GCA_041567475.1 Arthrobacter sp. | reverse complement strand
GGCCGGACCGGGCTCGGAATATCACGGCGCGCCAGCCGTCCTGACCGGAAATCGGGCCCGCGGGTGGCAGAGTTTCGATTGTTAGTAATGCCAGGGTGGAGGATTGTATGCAGGATCTACGGCTTGTAGGCGTCCACGACGACGGAAATCATCTTCTGTTGAGTGGCACCGGGGGCGCGATTTTCCGGCTGCCTATCGATGAAGCACTGCGGTCGGCAGCAAGCCGCGCAGCGGCGAAATCGGCCTCTTCCTCCGGCAGCACCCCGGCCACCGTATCCCCGCGGGATATTCAGTCCCGGATCCGCTCCGGGGCGACCGCGGCGGACGTCGCTGAACTCTCGGGCATCCCGCTGGCCAAGGTCCAGCGCTACGAAGGACCCGTCCTGGCCGAGCGCGAGCACGTCGCCGGGCAGGCCCGAAAGGTCGAGGTTGCCTCCCCCGCTCCCGGCCACGACGCCTACCGCTCCGTGTTCGGGGACCGACCGGCCTCTCTTGAGGACATGGTCAAACACCGCCTCACGGCTTACGGCGTCGAACCGGAGACACTTGAGTGGGACTCCTGGCGGCGCCCGGACGGCAGCTGGAACGTCGTGGCACGCTTCGAACCGAAACCCGGAGGCCCTTCCACCATCGGGGAGGAACCCCCCGCCATGTGGACGTTCAATCCGGCCCGGAAGTCACTGCAGAATGCCAACCGGTGGGCCCAGCAGCTCAGCGAGCTCGAACCCCTGGAAGGCCCCGTCCCGGGGCGCCGGCTGTCAGCCGTCTCCGACCGGCCCTTTGATTTCGAAACCGACGCCGATGCGGCCGCACGAACGGCAGCCGAACAGCACTCAATGATCCACCAGTTGCTGCTGCAACAGGACCGGCTCCATCAGGAACGCGACTCCGACGGGCTACTGGACATGCTCCGTTCCCGGCGCGGGCAGCGGATGGGCATGGATGAGGACGCCGACGATGCCCTCGCGATGCTGATGGCCAACAGCGTTCCGGCCGCCCACCCCCGGCCGTCGGAAGTGGTTGACGCCGAGTCCGCCGATACCGGGGCCGAAGAGGACGCAGGCACCGAAGCTGAGCCGGAAGCCGGCACAGCGGAATCGGAAAACGACAAACCCGTGCAGGCGGAACCCAATGCCTTCGAGGCTCGCCGCAACAGCCGGGCGGAGGTGATGTCCCGGCTGACCCTGGCTCCGAACCTTCCCGAGCCGGATGCCACCCTCACGCTGCACGACGGCGTCAGCACCGAGACCCGGGAGATCACCATCGCGGCCTCGCAGTTGCGGCCGGCCGGCGAAGCACCAACCTCCACCCCGGGGCTGGATGAGCTCCTCGGCGGCGGCACGTCCCGCCGCCAGCAGCGCGAAACCCAGGCACCCCGACGCGAAGTGGATCCGGGACAGCCGGAGCGCCAACCCGGCAAGGCCAAGCGCTCCAGTGTCCCCAGCTGGGACGAAATCGTCTTCGGAACCCGCGGCGACTAAGGTTCCGGGCCTTAAGGTCGCGCACGGGCCGCATCAAGCACCGGATCTGCGGCAGTTCTCCCCCGCTTTGCTCGCCCGAGGCTGACCCTACTTGGAGTTGAGGGTATAGCCGAAGTCTTCAAGTGAGTGAAGGTGCGGTCCGGGCCGTGGACAGCCCGGACCGTGCGCTCAGCGGCGTCGCGGGGCTCTTTTGCCCTCGGCGCGGAAGCACAGCAGCGGTACTTCCCGTTCGGCCTTTGTCAGCGAACCGTGCTGGCCCACCACTTCCATGGCGGTGGGGCGGACCCGTCGGGTGTCGTAGAGCGCCAACGCATCGCGGGCGGCAATCATAACGTCGCCGATCCGTCCGGCGGCCTCGGGCCGGACAGCACCGAAGAGCCCGCCGGCAATTGCTTCGTCACGGGTGAAGGCCCAGATCCGGTCGCCGAAACGCGCCCGCCACGCATCCAGGAGGCGTCCCCGGGC
>JBFGBS010000603.1:0-1954 GCA_041567475.1 Arthrobacter sp. | reverse complement strand
GAGGGCGTAGACGATGATGCCGGCGTGGACCATGTCCACTGGATGGAGCCGGAACTCCAGCGAGGTGACCACGCCGAAGTTGCCGCCGCCGCCTTGGCAGGCCCAGAACAGGTCCGCGTTGTCGCTGCTGCTGACCGTCAGAAACTTGCCGTCCGCGGTGACGATGTCGGCGGAGAGGAGATTGTCGCAGCTGAGCCCGTACTGCCGGCTCAGGTAGCCGATTCCGCCGCCCAGGGTCAGTCCGGCCACGCCGGTGGTGCCGATGATGCCGCCGGTGGTCGCCAGGCCGAAGGCGTGCGTGGCGTGATTGAAGTCGCCCCAGGTTGCCCCGGCCTCGGCCCGCGCGGTCCGGGCGGCGGGATCGACCCGGACGCCCCGGGTGTTCGAGAAATCGATGACGAGGGCATCGTCCCAGGTGCCGAACCCGGGAGCGGAGTGGCCGCCGCCGCGGACCGCCAGATCCAACGAGTGACTTCGCGCGAAGTTGACGCACGCGATGACATCGGCCGGCTGGGACACGCGCACGATCGCCGCGGGCCGTCTATCGATCATTCCGTTGTGCACTGTCCGGGAGGCGTCGTAGTCGGGGTCGCCGGGGGTGATGACCGGCCCCCTGACCTGTTCCCGGAGATCGTCCAAGGTAATGGTTGCGCTCATGGTTGTTGCCGCCTGTTCCGTGAGACCACGGACCGGTCGTCGGATCTCGGCTCCCAGCTGACATGCGACCGGCGGATACCTGTCAGGCCTACCGCAGCCTTCCCGCCCGGGTCAAGGGCACTCCGGCGCACCCGGCGACAGGCTGCGCGCGAACGGCGCGGATCGCCGCCGGCCCATCGCGGACGGGCGCGGCTCCGAATGCATACTGATAGAGCGGGAATCCCGGGACCCCGGTCAGTGGTTTCAGCAGATAACGGAACTACCTGCGGCTGGGCCAAGGGTCGGGGAATTGACGGACGTATGGAGGAAACCGGCGTGGCCATGGAGATAAGAGACGACCGCGAGCCGGCGGTGGCGGGGCCCGGTCCCGCAGCACGGGCCGTGCTCAGCATCGCCGAAGCCAAGGGACCAACCCGCGGTGTGGCCCTTGTACTGCACGGCGGTCAGGCGCACAGCTACGAAACCGTCAGCCGCACGCGCCTGAGCCCGCTCCGCATGATCCCCTTCGCCCGGACCCTGCACGGCCACGGCGGACCGCACGGACTGGCCGTGTGGACGCTCCGCTACCGGTACCGGGGGTGGAACGGAGCGGACATGTCCCCCGTCCACGATGCCCGTTGGGCGCTGGAAAACATTGCCCGGGAACATCCCGGCGTCCCCGTGTACATCCTCGGCCACTCCATGGGCGGGCTCACGGCGCTGTGTGTCGCGGATGATCCGCAGGTGCACAGCGTGGTTGCCCTGGCTCCGTGGCTCAACGCCGAAACCCCGGTGGAACGCGTCGCCGGGCGGCGGGTCCTGATCGTCCACGGCACTGCGGACCGCTGGACCAGCCCGGCGAATTCCCTGGACTACGCCCGGCGGGCCGGCGGCGTCGCGGACGCCGTGGACTACGTGGCGCTGACGAATGCCGGACACTTTATGCTCCGGCGTCTGGGCCTCTGGAACTCGCTTTCCACCGGCTTCATCCTCGATGCCTTCGGTCACCACACCGGAGCCCTTGCCTTGGCCGGCCATGCCGAACTCCGCAAAGTCCTGCCCGAACCCGGGGCAGCCCTCCCGCTGGTGCTGTGATGCACAGGCCCCCGTGCCGGCATGTTTAGGTACTGTGGTCCCGACCGCATGGCCCGCCGACCGCCGCCGGCCTGGCGTCTGCCCGTGTGTCGCCGCGGTCGCCGCACCCTCCGCCCCACTGATTGGAGCATCTGATGCCGCAATTCCCGCTTGAGGCCTTCCTGGCCAGCCTGCCGTTGGTGGCGCTCGGCATCCTCGTCCTGCTGGCCGTGACCTTTACGGT
>JBFGBS010000602.1:0-1955 GCA_041567475.1 Arthrobacter sp. | reverse complement strand
GTCGCCATCATGGCCGACCTGCAGGGACCGAAGATCCGTCTGGGCCGGTTCGTTGACGGCCCGCACGCCCTGGCAACCGGTGACATCTTCACGATCACCACCGCGGATGTGCCCGGCACCAAGGAGATCTGCTCCACGACGCTCAAGAGCCTCACCGAGGACGTCAAGGTCGGCGACGCACTGCTGATCGACGACGGCAAGGTTGCCCTCCGCGCCATCGAGGTGGACGACGTGAAGGTCGTCGCCGAGGTGACCGTCGGCGGCATGGTCTCGAACAACAAGGGCATCAACCTGCCCGGCGTTGCCGTCAACGTCCCCGCGCTGAGCGAAAAGGACGAGGACGATCTGCGCTGGGCCATGCGCCGCGGCGTTGACCTGATCGCCCTGTCCTTCGTCCGGGACGCCTCGGACATCACCCGCGTGCACGAGATCATGGACGAGGAAGGCCGCCGCGTGCCGGTCATCGCCAAGATCGAAAAGCCGCAGGCCGTCGATCAGCTGCCGGAGATCATCGATGCGTTCGACGCCATCATGGTGGCCCGCGGTGACCTCGGCGTGGAGCTTCCCCTCGAGGAAGTGCCGATCGTGCAGAAGCGCGCCATCGAACTGGCGCGCCGCTGGGCCAAGCCGGTCATCGTCGCGACCCAGGTGCTCGAATCCATGATCGATAACCCGCGCCCCACCCGCGCCGAGGCCTCCGACTGCGCCAACGCCGTGCTCGACGGCGCCGACGCCGTTATGCTCTCCGGTGAGACCAGCGTGGGCAAGTACCCGATCGAAACCGTCAAGGTCATGGCCCGGATCATCGAATCCACCGAGGTCCACGGCCTGGAGCGCGTTCCGCCGCTCGGCACCAAGCCCAAGACCCGCGGTGGCGCCATCACGCGTGCCGCCGTCGAAATCGCCGACCAGCTGGACGCGAAGTACATCTGTACCTTCACCCAGTCCGGCGACTCGGCCCGCCGACTGTCCCGCCTGCGCCCGATCAAGCCCGTGTTCGCGTTCACCCCGGTGGAGCACGTCTGGAACCAGCTCGCGCTGACCTGGGGAATCCAGCCGGTCCTGGTCCCGACCGTGGGCCACACCGACGAGATGACCGAACAGGTTGACCGCAGCCTGCTGGAGCTGGATCTCGCCGCCGACGGCGACATGGTAGTCATCGCCGCCGGATCCCCGACCGGAAAGGCTGGTTCCACCAACCTCCTCACGGTCCACAAGGTGGGCGACTTCGCGGACACCAGCCGGACGGGTGAGGCCGGATCCACCAAGGAAAAGCTCGGCCCCTGGCCGGAAAAGAAGAAGCGCCTCAGCTAGGCTCCGGCCTGCTGCGGTAGCAGACACAAAGGGAGGGCTCCCGCCGGTTGGCGGGAGCCCTCCCTTTGTGGTGCTTGCTGCGGTGTGCCGTTGCGGCTCTGGTGTGCCGTTGCGCCGGTGCAGGCGCCCGCGTGGGCCGCGGGCGCCGCCGTCGTGGGTCTGCTCGGGTTAGTTGACCTGGTTGATGATGGTTTCTGCGACCTCGCGCATGCTGAGGCGGCGGTCCATGGAGGTCTTCTGGATCCAGCGGAAGGCTTCCGGCTCCGTGAGGCCCATCTTGGTGGTCAGGAGGCTCTTGGCGCGCTCTACGAGCTTGCGGGTGGCGAACTGCTCCTGCAGGTCGGTGACCTCGCTTTCGAGGGCCTTGATCTCTTCGTGGCGGGAGAGCGCGATCTCCAGGGCCGGGATGAGGTCAGCCGGCGTGAAGGGCTTGACCACGTAGGCCATGGCGCCGGCGTCGCGGGCGCGCTCCACGAGTTCCTTCTGGCTGAAGGCGGTCAGCAGGACGACGGGCGCGATCCGGGCCTTGACGATCTTCTCGGCGGCGGAAATGCCGTCCATGATCGGCATCTTGACGTCCATCAGGACCAGGTCCGGCTTGAGTTCCTCGGCGAGCTGCACGGCCTTCTCGCCGTTGTCCG
>JBFGBS010000601.1:0-1957 GCA_041567475.1 Arthrobacter sp. | reverse complement strand
CTTGACGAAATCGGCGCCGGCTTCGACGGCAGCTTCGCAGGCCAGGACTTTCTGGTCATCGGTCAGCAGGGCCGTTTCGATGATGACTTTCAGGATGGCCCCGCCGTCGTGGACGGCTTCGGCGACCGCGGCGATGTCGTCTACCAGTGCGCCTTTGTCATCGGCGCGGGCTGCGGCGATGTTGATCACCATGTCGATTTCTTCCGCGCCGTCCAGGACGGCTCCGCGGGCTTCGAAGGCCTTGACATCGCTCGGCGTGGCGCCCAATGGGAATCCGACGACGGAGCAGGTCAGCACGCCTGAACCCTTGAGGGCGGTGTGCACGGTTTTGACCCAGACCGGGTTGACGCAGACGGACTTGAACCGGTACTCGGCCGCTTCGGCGCAGACCTTGAGGATCTCCGCCTCGCTGGCCTCGGGCTTGAGCAGGGTGTGGTCGATGTAGGCGGCAATATCCGATGCGCCGTCCCGGGTTGCGGGGGTGGTGCTTCCGGCGGCCGTGGCTTCGTTGCTCATGGTGGTCCCTTTCCTGGCGGGCCTTGTTCCGGGCGGCCTCGTGGGCCTGCCGGCGCCGCAGGGCTCGCGGCGTATCAGAGATCCATCTTGCCATACCGGCGGGTAGCGGGCGCAGCCGCCGGGCCTGGCGGCGCCGCAGCGTCTGACGCGGCGGCGGGGACAATACAACTAGGCCGCTGCCGCTTCCGGGGCTGCCGTCTCTGCTGCCGTCGCTGGTCCCGGCGCCGTCGCCTGCAGCACGTGCGAGGCGCAGGCCGCCGCCGCCGTTTCCGCCGAGAGCAGGAGGCCGAGCCGGACGCCGTCGTAGGTTGCCGCGTCGCCCACAGCCCAGATGCCCGGCACCGAGGTCCGGAAATCCTGGCCGATCACGATGCCGCCGCCGGCCGCCGTCATGAGTCCGGCGCTGGCCGCCAGGCCGTCGCGGGCAATGCGTTCCTCGGCCAGGACCACGAGGTCGCCGCGCATGCTGGATCCGTCGGCGAAGACGATGCCGGTGGACACCGGGTGCGGCCCGGGGGCGGGGGCGAGGACGGCCGTGGGCCGCAGCGTCGTGCGGATCGGCCGGACACCGCGGGCCCGCAGGACGGCTTCGGCCTGGCCGGCCGCCGCGCCGGTGCCGACGAGGATGCCCAGCGGACGCCGTCCCAGCGCCCGGGTGATGTCCTTGACCGTCTCCGTCAGCGGGCCGGCGTCGTCGATGGTCGAATAGCTCAGGCATCCGGCGCCGCCCTGGACCGGGGCGGCGGCGGGGGCGGCGCCGGTGGCGATGACCAGTTCGTCGTAGCCGAATTCGAGCCCGTCCGTGGTGGTCACGCGCCGGGCCAGCGGATCGACAAAGCTGGCCGGCTGCCCGAACCGGACAGACACCCGGGGCAGTCCGGCGAGTTCGATGAGCTCGTCCGGAGCGTCATCCCGGTTGCTGAGCACGGTGATGACGCCGGCAAAGGGGGTCCGGGTGAGGTAGCGGACCAGCTCCCGGGCCGCCGGCCCGGCGCCGGCGATCACGATGCGCGGCCCGATCGGCCCGCTCGGCCCGGGCGCTGCGGTCCCGGAGGGTGCGATGGAGTGCGTGGCGGATGATTCCGCGGCGGCGGAAGTGGTCGGTGCGGTGATCGCTGCGCTAACGGACATGGGCGGGCCCCTTCAGGAGTGGGGCCTGCGGTGTCGGCCCCCAAATGCTTGACGGACTTAGCGTAGGCGCCGGTTTTTTCGGGGAGGTTTCCGCCCGGTTGCACTTTGCCCACCGATTGTTCGCCAGTGTTTACCAGTCGGTAACAAAGCAACGCGGGGTCACTTTTCGCCGATAAAACGCCCGCGGAATCATACGGTCGTTGCAACATTCGGATTTTTGGAGGTTGTGATGCCGAGTGGTTTTCGGGCGCCCGATGCGCTGAAGGATGAGTTCTTTTCGCTGCTGCGGCAGGGGGTGTCGGTGAAGGAG
>JBFGBS010000600.1:0-1958 GCA_041567475.1 Arthrobacter sp. | reverse complement strand
GCATCGTCTCGGCGTCGGAGTACAGAATGCGCGCGAGCTCCACGCGCCGGCGCTGACCGCCGGACAGGGTCTTGAGCGGCTGGTTCAGCAGCCGGTCCGGCAGTGCCAGGTTGGAGCAGATCGCCGCGGCCTCGGCTTCGGCCGCGTAGCCGCCGCCGGCCAGGAACTCGGACTCGAGCCGGTCATAGCGGTTCATGGCCTTGCGCTGGACAGCGTCATCCTCGCTGGCCATGTCCTCATGCGCCTGGCGGAGTTTGCCGACGACGACGTCCAGGCCGCGGGCGGAGAGGATCCGGTCGCGGGCGAGCTGGTCCATGTCCGGGGTGCGGGGGTCCTGCGGCAGGTACCCGATCTCACCGCTGCGGGTCACCTTGCCGCCGGCAGGCAGGCCCTCGCCTGCGAGGACGCGGGTCAGCGTGGTCTTGCCTGCACCGTTACGGCCGACCAGGCCGATTTTGTCTCCCTTGTCGATCCGGAAGCTCACCTGATCCATAAGGAGGCGGGCGCCGGCGCGCAGTTCGAGATCCTGGACGGTAATCAATGCAGGTAAGGCCTTTCACAACAGGGAACGCCGCGGCGCAGCGGATGGAGTCTGGGTGGCACCGGGGCGGGGCGGCCGAGAGCACGGCCTTTCCCAGTCTACCGGCACGGTCCGCCACGGATGACAAGGGCCACCGGCAGGCGGCCGCCCTCCCCGGCAGGGACCGGCACCGGCGCCGTGAACGCCGCCGCGCAGAGCCCCTTGGCGGCGTCCTCCAGCATCGCCTCCGCCGGTTAGTAGGTCTCCTACAAAAAGGCCGCCACACCCCGGACGTAGAGTCGGAACAAAGCACGCATCCCGCCCAGCCTCCGACAGGAAACACCATGACCTCAACAGAAACCTCCGCAACCTCTGCAGCCCCGCGGCCGGCCCGGCAGCGCAACCGCTGGAACGCCACCGACCTTGGGCTGATCGCCGTTTTCGCCGCCCTCGTCGCCGGCTCGGCGCTCATCGCGGCAATCCCGGTCGGCGGACTCGGCGTGCCGATCACGGTCCAGAGCCTGGCCATCATCCTGACCGGCCTCGTCCTGGGACCGGGCCGCGCCTTCGCCGCCGTCGGGCTCTACGTGCTGCTCGGCCTGGCCGGACTGCCGATCTTCAGCGCCGGACGGAGTGGACTGGGCGTACTCGCCGGCCCGTCCGCGGGCTACATCATCGGGTTCCCGCTCGCCGCGGCTGCCGTCGGCTGGCTCGCAGTGATCATCCTGCGCCGCACGGCGCGCAGCGGCAAGCTCCGGGCGGTGCTGCTCTTCGGCGCCGCCATGATCAGCAGCATCATCCTGATCCACGGGCTCGGCGTCCTGGGCCTGGTGCTCAACGCGAAAATGGACTTCTCCGCCGCCTTCTTCGCCGACCTCGCCTTCTACCCCGGCGACATCATCAAGAACCTGCTCGCCGTCCCGATCGCGCTTGCCCTGCACAAGGCCTTCCCGGACCTGCTGCTGCGCCGCGCACGGACGGCTGACGTCCGCCCGTGAGCGGAATCACCCTGGACCGGGTCGCGGTCCAGGTCGACGTAGACGGCCAGCCCGCCCCGAAGACCCTGCTCCGGGACGTGTCCCTGGCACTCACGGAACAGCGGATCGGGGTGATCGGCGCCAACGGGTCCGGCAAGTCGACGCTGCTGCGGCTCCTCAACGGCCTGGTGATGCCCAGCACCGGGACCGTGACGGTCGCCGGGCACACCACGGCCCGGGCCGTGCGGGACGTCCGCCGCCGCGTCGGCTTCGTCTTCACCGACCCGCTGTCCCAGCTGGTGATGCCGACCGGCCGGGAAGACGTGGAGCTCTCCCTGCGGCGTTCCGTGCGGAACTCCGCAGAACGCCGGATCCGCGCAGAAGCTGCCCTGGAGCGCTTTGGCCTGCTCGCCCTGGCGGACCAGAGCATCTACGAGCTCTCCGGCGGCGAACGGCAGCTG
>JBFGBS010000599.1:0-1961 GCA_041567475.1 Arthrobacter sp. | reverse complement strand
GCGCCGGCGTTCCTCCACATAGGCCAGGAACGCCAGGAACGCCTGCTGCTCCTCCTGCCGGCTGTGCGCCCAGAACGGCTTGAAGACCGGCGCAGCGCCCGGGGCTGCCGGGGTTTCCACGACCCCGAAGAGGTACTCGAGGCCCCAGGCGCCCGTGGCGCTTTCCTGCCACAGCGGATCACCCTCAAAATCGAAGAAGATATCGCCTGGACTGGGCGTGGGCAGATCCGCCAGCGTGTTCTCGCGGGTGACCCTGTAGCGGAGGGAGTGCTCTTCGCCGTCTTTGACGTACCGGACGCCCCCGTCGGCGTCGCCCGAGCCGCTCTGCATCCGGGCCTGGTCCTGCAACCGCAGCAGTGCGGCGTTGGCTGCCGGGAGACAGGCACCTGCGAGTTCCTTGACCGTGCAGATGCCTTGCTCGTGGAGCTTCTTGCGCTGGCTGGACGTCATGCGCGCCACCAGGAGCAGATCGTCGGTGGCCTTGACCTGTTCCTGGCAGTAGTTGCAGCGTCCGCAGGCCGAGATTCCCGGTTCGTTCCAGCGGACCGCGTGCGGGCGGGCCATATGCGCGGAGGTCAGGCCGAGGAAACGGTCCCGGCGTTCGCGGAAGACGGGCAGGATATCGGCGAGGTTGTGGTGGCTGCGGACATAATCGAAGCCGCCGTCCGGGAGGGGGGCCGTGGCTCCGAGGACCAGGGTCACCGCCGGGTCCGGGGCAATCCCGGCCTTCAGGAGCTGGTCCGCGTAGGCGGCCAGCTGCAGTAGCGCCGTGACCTTTGCGTGGCGGGCGAGTTTGGTGTCGAACACCGCGTAGCCGCCGTCTGCCTGGCGGACCAGGAAATCCGAACGCCCGTGGAACTGGCCGTCGAAGAAGGCGGCCTGGAAAACGACGTCGGCGCCCGAGCGGAAGGCAGCGATTGACTCCTCATGCTTGGCCTGCAGGGTGGCGCGGTCCAAGGTTTTGGCCGGAATGACGTCGTACACGCCGCGCGCCGTGCCGGCATCCCAGGTCCCGAACCGGGTCACAAAATCGTCCAGGACCCGGTGCTCGTGACGGTCACCGAGGATCGCGGCCCGCTCCAGCATCTCGTCTTCCTCGAAGACGGATTTGGGGGAGCGGCCCAGCTTTTCGTCGAGGACGCGCAGGAGCTGATACTCACAGCCGGCGGCAACCACAAGGTCGCTCGCGGAGAAAATCAGATCCGGTGCGTGGCCCGGAACCTCCGGTTCTAGAAAGAACACTTTGCCCCCGTCGATTGCAGCTTCATGCCAAGCTATCAAAGCCCCCGGACAATCCGGGCACAATCCCGGGACGCAGGCCGCCTGGCCCTGTCCCTCGCCCATGGGAGGGCGTAGGGTCAGAGGATTATGACGGAACAGCAGCCCTATGAAGTCATCCAGAAATTCCCGGCCTTTGAACTGCGCCGATACCCCGCACACGTCGTGGCCGAGGTCGAGGTCGAATCCTCGTTTGACCGGGCGGGCAACATGGCGTTCCGCACCCTCTTCGGCTATATCAGCGGACGGAACGCGGCGCGGCAATCCTTGGCGATGACCGCGCCGGTGCTGCAGGAATCTGGGGAACCGCAGAAAATTGCGATGACGGCCCCTGTGCTCCAAAGCGGCGGCATGGGGCCCACGGGGGAGAACGGGGCCTTCGTCGTCGCGTTTGTGCTGCCCGCGGACATGACCGAGGACACCGCACCCGTACCGAGCAGCCCTGAGGTCACCATCAGGACGGTGCCCGGATCCACCGCCGCCGTCCTGCGGTTCTCCGGCCGGAGCACGGAGGAGGCCTTCGCGGTTCGGACTAGGGAGCTTGAGGAAGCGATCCGGGAGGCCAGTCTGACCCCGTTGGGGCCGCCGCGTTATGCCCGCTTCGACCCGCCCTATAAGCCGTGGTTCCTGCGCCGCAACGAGGTCATCCAGGACGTCAGCAATCCGATGGCGGGCAACACCCT
>JBFGBS010000598.1:0-1961 GCA_041567475.1 Arthrobacter sp. | reverse complement strand
CGAGTACATGGCGGCGGCGATGCCCATCATCGCCAGCGCAGTGGGCCAGATCCCGTCGATCATCGACGACGGACGCACCGGGATCCTGGTTCCGCCCGGGGAGCCCGAGCCGCTGGCCGCGGCCCTGACCCGGCTCGCGGAAAATCCGGTGCTGCGCGAACGGCTCGGGACCCAGGCCCGGCGGGACGCCGTGGAACGGTTCAGCTGGACCGGCGTGCTCGCGAGGATCACGGCGGCCCTGCCGCCCGCCCGGCGGGTGGTCATGCAATGACCACGGCAGCCAAGTCCCGGCGGTCCGGATGGCGGCCGCGCCGCCGCAAGCCGGCCAAGCCCCCGTCCGGGCTCCGCCGGACCCTGCACTGCGTGCGCCCCCACCTGCGCGGGCACCGCCTCCTGGTGACCTCCGGCTTCACGGCGCTGGCCTTTGATGTGCTGTTCCGGCTGCTGGAACCCTGGCCGGTGAAGCTTGTGATCGATGCGGTGTCGCGGGCCCTGGGCGCGAACCTGAACCGGCCCGGCCCCAAACTGGAGGCCGGCCTGGACACCATGCTGCTGTGCGGCGGGGCCATCGTGGCCATCAGCCTGCTGCGGGCCGTGGCCAACTACTACTCCGCCATTTCCTTCGCCCTCGTCGGTTCCCGGGTTGCGGCAGATCTCCGGGCACGTACGTTCCGCCACGTCCAGGGCCTGTCCATGCGGCACCACACGCGGGCCTCGACCGGGGACACGGTCCAGCGGCTGGTGGGCGATGTTTCGCGCCTGCAGGAAGTCGCCGTCACCGCCGGCATGCCGATGCTCGGCAACACCGTCACGCTGGTCGCCATGACCGGCATCCTGTTCTGGCTGGACCCGCTGCTGGCCCTCGTCGTCTTCGTGGCCACGGGCGTGTTTGCCTTCCTGTCACGGCGGAGCTCGGGCCCCATCCGGAAAGCCGCCCGGATGTCCCGCACCGGTGAAGGCGCGCTGGCCACCACGGCGGCACAGACCCTCGGCGCCATGCGCGAGGTCCAGGCCTACGGCCTGGAGGACACCATCAGCTCGAACTTCCGCAGCACCAACAACGCGACCCTGGGAACCGGCGTGGTGGCGCTGCGGCTCGCGGCCAGCCTCGAGCGCCGAACCGACGTGCTGATCGGCGTCGCCATTGCCGTGGTCCTGGCTGGCGGCGGCATGCGCGTGCTGGACCAAACGATCACCCCGGGCGACCTCATCATCTTCCTGACCTACCTCAAGACGGGCATGAAACCGCTCAAGGACCTGGCCAAGCAGACCAGCCGGATCGCCCGCGCCACCGCCTCCGGCGAGCGCGTGGCGGACCTGCTCGAAGCCGAGACCGACGTCCCCGAAGCGCCCAACGCGCGCCCGCTCGCCAACAGCAACCCGGACATCGTGTTCGAGAACGTCGACGCGGGCCACGGCGAGGGAACCACCGTCCTGCACGGGATCAACCTCAGCATCCGGGCCGGGGAACACCTGGCCATCCTGGGCCCCTCCGGGGCCGGAAAGTCGACGCTGGCCAGCCTGGTGCTGCGCATGATCGACCCCACCTCCGGCACGGTCCGGGTGGGCGGGGAGGATGTGAAGGAGCTCCGGATCGCATCCTTGCGGTCCCACGTCTCCATCCTGCTGCAGGACTCCGTCCTCTTCGGCATCACGGTCCGGGAGAACATCCGGTTCGGACGCCTCGACGCGACGGATGAGGACATCGAAAAAGCCGCAGTGCTGGCCCGGGCGGACACGTTCATCCGCGCCCTGCCCAACGGCTATGACACGGTACTCGGCGACGCCGCGAAAAACCTCTCCGGCGGGCAGCGCCAACGGCTCGCGATCGCCCGCGCCATCCTCCGGCAGGCGCCGATCATCATCCTGGACGAGGCAACCGCGGGGCTGGACCCGGCGTCCCGCGAATCGATCCTGGACTCCCTGGAAGTCCTGACCCGCGGCCGGACCTCCATCACGAT
>JBFGBS010000597.1:0-1967 GCA_041567475.1 Arthrobacter sp. | reverse complement strand
CCTTTGAGGTGGCGGCGGCGTTGGACGCGCCCCTGGACGTGATCGTCGTGCGCAAGCTGGGACTCCCGTACCAGCCGGAGCTTGCCATGGGAGCCATCGGCGAAGGCGGGGCCAAGGTGCTGGAGGAGCATGTGCTCGCCCACTCGAGGGTGGACGACGCCGAGCTGAGGGCCGTTGAGGACCATGAGCGCGCCATGCTCGAAGCGCGGGTGGTGCGCTTCCGGAAGGGCCGCAGCCGGCTGGATCTGACCGGCCGTATTGCGCTGGTTGTCGACGACGGGATCGCTACCGGCTCGACCGCGCGGGTGGCTTGCAGGATCGCCCGCCAACAAGGCGCCGCACGCGTGCTTCTCGCCGTGCCCGTGGCCCCGGCGGAGACCCTGGCGGCCCTGACGGAGCCGGACGATGTTGTTTGCCTGGCCACGCCCCCGCAGTTCACCGCGGTCGGCTACCACTACCGGGATTTCTCCCCGACCGAGGATGACGAAGTAGTGAAGCTGCTGGACCTCGCGGCCGAACGGCTTAAGGATCAACCGGCAGCTCCCAGGGACGCTGCGGCAGCACCCGCCGCCGATAACGATGAGGAAGTCCGGATCGAAGCCGCCGGTGTGCTGCTTGAAGGCCATCTGCACGTGCCCGTTCCTGCCCGCGGCGTTGTGCTGTTCGCCCACGGCAGCGGCAGCAGCCGGCACAGCCCCCGCAACCGGTACGTGGCCGGAGTGCTCCAGCAGGCAGGCCTCGGCACGCTGCTGCTGGATCTGCTGACTCCGGCCGAGGAACACGACCGGGCCAATGTTTTTGACATTCCGCTCCTGGCCCGCCGGTTGTCCGCGGCTACGGACTGGCTGGCCGGCAGGGCCGACACGGCAACCAGCGCTGTCGGCTATTTCGGCGCGAGCACCGGTGCGGCAGCGGCGTTGTGGGCGGCATCGGGGCCTTCCGCCCGGGCGGCGGCCGTGGTGTCCCGCGGTGGACGGCCGGATTTGGCCGGACCGCGGCTCTCAGGCGTAATGGCGCCGACGCTGCTGATCGTGGGCAGCTTCGACCACGAGGTCCTGGAACTCAACCGCCGGGCCAAGGCGATGCTGCGTTGCCCCAATCAGCTTGCCGTGGTGCAGGGCGCTACCCACCTTTTTGAGGAAACCGGTACGCTGGCCGCGGCGGCCATTCTCGCGAGGGATTGGTTCGTCCGGTACCTGATAGCCGCGAGCAACCCCGAGGAGTAACCCATGAGCTACACCTTCACTACCGTAGTCCCGCTGAGCTGGGAGGACACCGTGGAAAAAACCCGCGAGGCGCTGTCCGCCCAAGGCTTCGGAATCCTCTCGGAGATCAATGTGCGCTCCACGTTCGCTGCCAAGCTCGGCGATGACGCGGCAGAGGAAGTCGGCGACTACCTCATTCTCGGCGCCTGCAATCCGAACCTCGCACGGCAGGCGCTGGCAAGTGAACCGGCCCTGGGGGCGCTCCTGCCGTGCAACGTGGTGGTGCGGCGCGCCGCCGGCGCTACCGAAACGACCGTCCAGGCCATAGATCCGCAGACAATGGTTCAACTCACCGACAATCCAGCGGTACGTGAAGTCGCTGATGACGCCGGAACCCGGCTGCACGCCGCCCTGGCGGCCGTTTCCGGCATAGAGGTCAGCAGCATAGAGGCCAGCGCAAACTGACCCGCACCCAGCCGGACTAAGCCGGCTGTTCGTCCGGGCCCTGGCCCACAACGAGGACGGGGCAGCGGGCGTGCGCCGCGCAGGCCCCGCTGACCGAGCCGATCACCTGGGACATAAAACCGCCGCGCCCGCGCCGGCCCACAACCAGCATCTGCGCGTCCTGGCTCTCTTCGATCAAGACCTTGGCGGGGGCGCCGAACTTGACGGCCCGGGTCAGCCGCTCGGGGCGTGCATCACCAAACGCCCGCTCGAGCGCCTGCTCGACCTGTGCCTTGGCGGTTTCTTCCAGCTCGGTGG
>JBFGBS010000596.1:0-1967 GCA_041567475.1 Arthrobacter sp. | reverse complement strand
GGACCGTTGTAGTCCGGGTTCGGGACCAGCTGGATCTGCACGTTGTGCTGCCAGCCGCCCTCGGCGAGCATGTACGGGCCGTTGCCGACCGGCGTTTCGCCGAAGGTCTTCGGGTCCGCGAGGGCCCCGGAAGGCATCGGCGCGAAGGCCGTGTAGCCCAGGCGCAGCGGCCAGTCGGACTCGGGCTGGCTCAGTTCGACGGTGAACGTCAGGTCATCTACGACCTTCAGCCCGGACATGGTTTCGACGGTGGAACCTTCTGCGCTGGCCTCGTCGTAGCCCTTGATGCTTTCGAAGAAGCCCGCGCTGAGCTGGGCGTTCTTTGCCGCGGCTCCAAAGTTCCAGGAATCCACGAAGGTCTGAGCCGTGATGGCCTCGCCATTGGTGAACTTCTGGTCCTTCTTGAGCTTGATGGTGAAGTTCTGGCCATCCTTGCCCTCGATGGACTCGGCCAGTTCGTTGACCGGCTTGCCGCTGGGGTCGTAGCTGACCAGGCCGGCGAAGGTCATGTCGATGACCTTGCCGCCGCCGACCTCGTTGGTGTCGGTCGGGATCAGCGGACGTGCCGGCTCCGAGCCGTCGGCGAAGATGACTTTGCTGGCGTCGCCGCCGGTGGTGGTGCCGCCGGAGTCAGTGGTACCGCCACCGCAGCCGGTCAGGGCAAGCGCGGCGATAGCCATCATGCCCACTGCTTTGGAAGTGCGCGAAAAACGCATTCCGCCTCCTATGAGTTTGGGGGGGATTCGAGGGAAGACTAATGCTTCCCGGCAGGCCCGGACGCAGGGATATCCCTGTGACTTGGACTACACACGGATGTAGCCTAACCGCAAAGTGTCCGAATCATGGAACCGCGTTGCCAAACCGTGTCCTGATGAGCTTTTCACCCGCCGCGTCGCCCGGGCCGCATTTCATGCCACATGTTACCGGCTGGTATTAATTGCCGCGCCGGGCGCCTTGGTTAATCTCGGCTAACCGTTCACCGGCCCGTTTCATGCCTGCTTCTGGGACCACTCCCAGAAGTTCCACCAGACCCCGGTCTGGTTGGGCATGTACTTCACTCCAGTGATGTGCCGGCTATAGGCATCGACACCCACCAACTGGAACAACGGCAGCCCGTAGGCGGATTCCCAGACTTTCCGGTCGATTTGCTGGGCGAGGCTGTCCTGCTCGCCGGGGTCGGTGGTGACGATGAGTTCGTCCATCAACTCATCCGCGACGGGATCACTGAAGCCGTTGAAGTTGGAATCATTGCCTGACTTGAACACCTGCGGTACGCCGGAACCGCCGTCCCCGGAGTTGCTCCAGCCGAAGATGGCGGCATCGTAGCCGCCCTTGCCCAGGGCCTTGCCCCAGTCGGAGCCGCCGAGGCCGCCGTCGACGATGGTGAAACCGGCCTTGCCGGCGGACTCACGGATGAGCGTGAACGCCGTGACCCGGTTGGGGTTGTCCTTGTTGTACATGATCCGGACTTCCGGCCTGGCGCCGTCGAGGAGCTCTTTGGCCGCCTCGATGTCGACCTCCTGATACGCGGCGGAGCCGTTGTTCCGCACCGACTCGGCGTAGGGCGCCTGGTCCGGGACAAACAGCTGGGAGTCCAGCGGCGCCGGGTCCGGGTCCAGGCCCCGGAGGATCCGGTCGACGATTTCCTGGCGCGGGACAGTCTTCAGGAACGCTTCGCGGACCGTCCTCTCGGTGAACGGTCCGCTGTAGTTCAAGTCGATGTGGTCAAAGGCAAGCTGGCGGCCGACTTCGACCGTGACGCCGTCGGCTTCGAGGGCTTTGAGCCGGTCCATCGTGTCGGTGGAGGCCTGCGGTGCGATGATGTCCGCCTGGCCGGCCTGCAGCGCCTGGACCTGGGCGCCGGCGTCGCCGATAAAGCGGACCGTGATTTCGTCCAGCCTGGCCTCCGGGCCCCAGTTATAGTCCCTGTTCCGGATCATGGTCAGCGTCTGGTTTTCGCTGACGCT
>JBFGBS010000595.1:0-1967 GCA_041567475.1 Arthrobacter sp. | reverse complement strand
GCACGCTGTAAAATTGGCCCAATGAGCACCCCCGATTTGCCAGCCGCACTGACCCCTGAGGAAATTCAGGCCTGCCTCAAGGTCCTGGACAGCATTCACGTCTACGACGAGGAACACCCGGACTACGTCTCGGTCCGGCGCGCCACCGGAAAAATGTTCAAGGCCGTCAAGCGGCACCGCCGGGTCACCAAACGGGACCTCATCGCGGAATCGGACCGCGCCGTGATCGCCCTGACGGCAACGGCCGCACCGGACCGGATCGATGACGAGACCCGCGGCAACAAACTCGCCCCGTCGGCCACCGGTGATATCGCCGGGCACCTGATCAGGTCCAGGCCCTGCTACATCTGCAAGAACCACTACACGCAGGTCGACGCCTTTTACCACCAGCTGTGCCCGGAGTGCGCGGCCTTCAGCCACGGCAAGCGCGACGCCCGCACGGACCTGACCGGGCGGCGGGCGCTCCTGACCGGCGGCCGGGCCAAGATCGGCATGTATATTGCCTTGCGGCTTCTCCGCGACGGCGCACACACCACCATCACCACCCGTTTCCCCAAGGACGCGGCCCGGCGCTTCGCCGCGATGGAGGACAGCGCCGAATGGCTGCACCGGCTGCGGATCGTCGGGATCGATCTGCGCGACCCTTCCCAGGTCATGGCGTTGACGGACTCCCTCGACGCGGCCGGTCCCCTGGATATCATCATCAACAACGCGGCCCAGACGGTGCGGCGCTCCGGCAACGCCTACAAGCCCTTGGTCGACGCCGAGGACGAGCCGTTGCCTGCCGAATTGCAGGCCGCCAACGGCGGCCCCGAACTTGTCACGTTCGGCCACGCCCACGACAAGCACCCGCTGGCACTGGCCAGTACCGTCCTGGAGCATCCCGTGCTGGCCGGTGATGCGATCACCTCGCTGGCCCTGTCCACCGGCTCGGCATCGCTGGAACGCATCGCCGCGGGCACGGCCATCGACGCCGGCGGCCTGGTTCCGGACCTCGCCGACATCAACAGCTGGACGCAGGTGGTCGATGAAGTCGACCCGCTGGAGATGCTCGAAGTACAGCTCTGCAACGTGACGGCACCCTTCCTGCTGGTCAGCCGGCTGCGCGCGGCCATGAAACGCTCCACCGCCCGGCGCAAGTACATTGTGAATGTCAGTGCCATGGAAGGCCAGTTTTCCCGTGCCTACAAGGGACCCGGGCACCCGCACACAAACATGGCCAAGGCCGCGCTGAACATGATGACCCGCACGAGTGCCCAGGAGATGCTCGACGCCGACGGCATCCTGATGACCGCCGTGGACACCGGCTGGATCACGGACGAACGTCCGCACTACACCAAGGTGCGCCTGATGGAAGAGGGTTTCCACGCGCCCCTGGACCTCGTGGACGGCGCAGCCCGCGTCTACGACCCGGTGGTCATGGGCGAGGCGGGCGAAGACCAGTACGGGGTCTTCCTGAAGGATTACAAGCCCAGCCCCTGGTAGCCGGTCAGCGGGCGGGAGCCGGCGCCGCGGGACTTTAGGCCCTGACGAGCGCCGGCGTTGCTACGTAGGGTCGCTTCATGAACACGATCACTCCGGAACCGGGCCACGCCCTGACCATCGACCAGTGCTGGGCGCTCCTTGATGCCGAACCGGTCGGGCGCATTGCGCTCATTGTGGACAGCCACCCGGAGATCTTCCCGGTGAACTTCGTCCTGGAGCGCCGGACGATTGTTTTCCGGACCTCGGGCGGCACGAAGCTCTGGGGTGCCATGACCGCCAAACCCGTGGCGTTCGAGATTGACGGCTACGACGCCCATGATCAGACGGCGTGGAGTGTGATGGCCCGCGGTGAAGCGGAACTGATCGACAGCCAGGCCGAGAAGGACGCCGCCGACGCGCTCCTGCTTGAGCCGTGGCAGCCGGGCGAGAAGAACTTCTACGTGCGGGTCGCGCCCCGGGCGCTGACGGGGCGCCGGTTCAAG
>JBFGBS010000594.1:0-1968 GCA_041567475.1 Arthrobacter sp. | reverse complement strand
GCCGATGTAGTTCAGCTTGTCCGCCTCGACGCCCTGGGATTTGAGGATCTGGCCGGCCAGGATGTGGTCGGCGCCGCCGGCCGAGCCGCCGGTAATGGCGACGCCCTTGCCGTTGGCCTCGATGTCCGCCACGAGGTCCTGGACGCTCTGGTACGGGGAGGACTCCGGGACCACCAAAACGAGCGGTTCTTCGGTGAGGCGGGCAATCGGCGTCGTGTCTTCCAGGCGGCTCTTGGACCCGTTCGTTTCCACGGCTCCGACCATGACGTAGCCCATGACCATAAGCGTGTTGGCATCCTTCTCGGTGGCCAGCTTGGCGAGGCCGTTGGTGCCGCCGGCGCCGCCGATGTTGGTGACCTGGGCGGAGCCGACGAGGTTGTTCGCCTGCAGGCCCTGCTGCATCGCCCGTCCGGTCTGGTCCCAGCCGCCGCCGGGGTTTGCGGGCACGATGATGCTCAGCTTCTTGAGCGGTTCGGCTGCGGCGGCCTGGCCGGTGGTGGCACCGGTGGCTCCGCCGCCGCAGGCGGACACGGCGAGAACGAGTCCGGCGGCTCCGGCGGCGAGGGCTGCGCGGCGGGTGAAGTTCGAAGTCATTGTTACTCCTCGTTGAGATGTGATGTACGTCATCGTTTGATCACTCCGACGAGACTAGGAGCGCCCGCCACCCGCAGGAAGTATTCGGACGTAGAGGTGGTAGTGGTCATATTGGTCACGGTTTCCGCCCGGATTCCGCCCGCCCGCCAACGCCCGGGATGGGAAACTTGTGAGATGGTTCACAAGGTTCCGCTCCGCTTCCAGCTGGTCGCGCTGCAGCTCGGCATCGTCCTGGCTGTCCTCACGGCGGTCGGGGCGGTCACGATCAGGATGCAGGAGCACCAGCTGCGCGACGCCTACAAGGGGCGCCTGATCGGCGTCGCCGAAAGCGTGGCCCGGCTGCCGACCGTGGTCAGCGCCTTCGACACCGAATCCCCGGCCCTGACCATCCAGCCCCTTGCCGAAGTCATCCGGCAGGCTTCCTCCGTCACCTACGTGGTGGTGACGGACCGGAACGGAGTCCGGCATTCACATCCGAACCCGGCCGAAATCGGCCGCCGCGTCTCCACCGATCCCTCGGTTCCACTCTCCGGAGACATCTACGTCGGGACACAGACCGGAACTCTCGGCGAGTCCTGGCGGGTGAAGGTCCCGATTTACGACGCCGGGGGGCGCGCGGTGATCGGCACCGCCTCCGTGGGTGTACTGGAATCGACCCTGGCCCAGGACCTGCACGAGGAGCTGCCCGAACTCCTGGGCTGGCTTCTCGGGGCGGCCCTCCTGGGGTCCCTCGGGGCGATGTATATCTCCAAGCTTGTGTGGCGGCGGATCTACAAGCTCGAACCCGAAGACATCGCGGCGCTCCTGGAGACCCGCGACGCCATGCTGCACGGGCTCGGCGAAGGCCTCGTGGCGGTCGACGCCGACGGCAAGGTGGCCCTCGTGAATGACGAAGCACGCCGCCTGCTGGGGATCGGCGACGACGTCACCGGGTCACCCGCGGCGCGCTGCCTCGAGCCTGGCATCCACCGGCTGCTGGCCGCCGGCTCCGCCACGGAGGAGCTTGTCCTCTCCGGCGAGCGGATTTTGCTGGGCAAGGTCAACGTGGCCACGGTGGACGGCCGCGAAGTCGGCAAGGTCCTGATCCTGCGGGACCGCACCGAACTGCACACCATGCTGCGTGACCTCGACGGCGCCCTGGACGTGACCCAGGCGCTGCGGGCACAGGCCCACGAATTCGCGAATAAACTGCATGTGATTTCCGGGTTGTTGGAACTCGGCGAGCAGTCCAAGGCCATCGAGTACCTGGGGCGCAGCCGCGGCGATGCCGTGGCCATGGATACTCCCCCGGCCGCCGGCATCACGGATCCCGACGTCCAGGCGCTGCTGATTGCCAAGTCCACGGTATGCGCCGAGCGGGGTATTGAGATTCTC
>JBFGBS010000593.1:0-1972 GCA_041567475.1 Arthrobacter sp. | reverse complement strand
TGACCAAGCAAGAATGCGACGAAAAGAGTCCGGACTCCGATCTTCCGGGCGAGGACTCCCACGGGTCGCTTCCCGACCGTCGAAACCCGGCATCCGGATCCGGGCAGTAAATAGCTGCACACCTCAAGCAGTAACCGACCGAGGCGGCACGCGGCTTATTCCGGCCCCGTGCCGCCTCGGCACAATCACCTCCAACGCATGGCAAAGGTTATCTACATGTTTCAGAACCACGATCTAGCACAGATTCTCCGGGTTAGCAGCGCAGGAGAGGAGTTTGTGGATATCCAGTTGGAGTCCTCACGTCCAGTGACTGTTCGGCTGCAGATGGATGGGGGCTGCAATTGCCAGCACAGCAACGGACCCCGTCCCGGCTCGTATGTTGACAATGACCTTGGTTCCCGCTGACTTTCGTTAGTCGCTTGCGGGCGCACTCTGGCTCATCCGGGTTGGCGGCCCGTCCAGTGCAGGGCTGAAGGCCGCACGGCCGTGTCGCCACCTTCTGCACCTGCTGGCTTGTCGGCACCGAATCGCGGCGGTGCCATTTCAGAGATCGTCTTCGGGCCGGGCAGTCAGGATCCGATGGGCGGTGGCCTGAAGGATCCCGAGCGACTCCTGGATCAGGGGCGATGCAATGCTCCCGCTGCGCACCGCAGCGACAATGCGGCGCGTGGGCTTCCCCCTGCCGGTAATGCGCAGCCGAACCACATTCTCGGCACCATGAAGGGGTGCCAGTCGCGGCAGCAGGCCCACGCCCAGCCCCGCACCAACGAAGGCGATCAGGGTTTCCCATTCAGCGGCCTCATGGGCAATCCTGGGTGTCACCCCGACGGCCGTGAACGCCGCAGTGAAGAGGGAATGGTAGGTGGAACCGGCGGTTTCAGTGATCCAGGATTCCGACGCCAGCTCTTCGAGCGTCACCGTTTCCCGCGATGCCAACGGATGGTCGGAGGGAATGATCACGTCCAGTGGATCGTCGAGCAGAACGGTCTGCTCGAAGCGCAAATCGTCCTCAACATAGATGTCGGACTGCATGGCGATGATGACAGCGAGGTCGATTCGCTCGGCAACCAATAAGTCGAAGCAGCGGGCCGGGTTGGCCTCGATAACGTGCACCTCCAGCAGGGGGCGTGTTGAGCGCAATGTGGCGGCAAGCGGCGCGAGCAACTGGGCGGCCGCCGTGGAGAATCCGCCGATGCCAAAACGGGATTGCGCCTGGTCGCCGGCTGTCATGGCCGCGGCACGCAGACGTTCCCAATCCGCGATGAGGGTGTCCGAGCCCGCCACGAGAAAGCGGCCCGTGGCGGTTAGCCGCACACCCCGGCCGTCCTTCGTCAGCAGCTGCATTCCGAGCACGCGCTGGAGTTCCCGCAACTGCGCTGAGACGGCGGAGGGAGAATAACCGGTGAGCTCCGCAGTAGCGCCAATGGTGCCGCACCTGGCAAACACCCGAAGCGTGATGAGACGGGGATCAATCATGCACCTATTGTGCACGGTTATCTCCCAAAAGTTGCGCTTTTTTCGCAGATCAATTGTTTCTAATCTCATGACTAGAACGTCTTTCGACCACGCCGGTTGCACCGACCAACCCGGGGTCTCTACGAACCACACACTTACCCAGCCCTCCCGGGAGGAAACCCATGCCTATTCCAGTGACCGCGCCCCCTAGTTCACGCGGGAAACTCATTTCATCACTGCCGGCCGGGCAGCTGGAGGAAATCACCGAGTTATTCGATGTTCGGCGCGCGGGATATTCCCTCGAGGCCCCCTTCTACACAGATCCGACGATTTTCAACATCGACATGCAAGCCATCTTTGGCCAGCACTGGATCTTCGCCGCCAGCATCGCCGAGCTGCCGGAGCCCGGCGACTACGTCACCGTCGACTACGGGCCTTACTCCCTGATCGTGCTGCGCAACGACGACGGCGGCGTGAACGTCCTGCACAACGTGTGCCGGCACCGCGGCGCACGCGT
>JBFGBS010000592.1:0-1991 GCA_041567475.1 Arthrobacter sp. | reverse complement strand
GACCCCGGTGGAGCCGTCCCGTTCGATGGCCCCGGTCCGGGGATCTATCTGGGGCCGCTGGTAGGCGAATTCGCCACCGCTCCGGCCTCCGAAGGGCCGGCCGTGATCCGCGAACTCCTCGCGGAAATAGGCCAGCCGCCATGTCCCCATCTGAAGCCTCGCTCCGGTGCGGAGGACCGAACTGCCGGCGGGTCCGAAGCTTCCGGTCACCTGGCCATGCCGGACGAGGACGTATTCGTCGGCCTCGTTGTGCACGATTTCGGCGTGGAGTTCATCGAGGCCGGAGAGCTGCAGGTCGCAGGACGCCCCGCTGCCGATTGACACCCGGTCGGCGGCAAGGTTGAACTCGCGGGGAACCTGCCCGGACCAGGAAGCGGCATCCTGGACGAAAATCAGCCGGGGCCGCCCGCTGCCGCGGGTGTGGTGGGTGGTGGTGATCCGCCGCACGATCTTGCGCTGGACCGTTGGCATCAGCGGCCACGGCGTCTCGGGCGGCAGCAGGGAGGACCCGCCGGCGCGGCCTTTCCTGACGGATTTGAGCATCGGTGCGAGCACGCCGAGCTTGCCGAGCCGGATGTGCGGCGAGCCGGTCAGCAACCGCTGCGCGCGGGCCGGGGGTACGGCGCCGAGGCTGATGATCGGACCATCCGGGCCTTCCACGACGACCGTGAGCCCCTGCCCGGCGATGGACTTCGCCAGCGGGCGCACCTGCTCCAGGCCCGGCAGCCGGCCGGCGGCAACCGAGTCAAGGCTGTCCACCCGGATCCGGACCTCTGTCCCGTCCGCACTCAGCGTCCCGGTGGTTTCCTCCCCGGTCGGCTCCGTCAGGGTAAAGGTCAGGTCGGCGTGGACCCGCACCTGTGCTGTCATGGGTCAGCTTCTGTTCTCGTCGGACCCCGCCGCGTCTTTGTCGCTCGTCGTAATGCGGAGGCTACCGTTGAGCTTCCACGTGGCGCGGGGAGCATCCGGGCCGATGTCGCGCGGGACTTCGATGGTCATATCAATGAAGTTGTAGTTGATTGCCGCGCCCTTGCCGGTGAGGTAGGACCACATTTCCTCGGCAAGGTCAGCCCAGTCGCGGATGGAGTGGTCACCGGCAGGCGCCGTCGAACCGCTGGCGGGCGTTGTCATTTCAGTCATGGTGGTCTTACCTCCGTGTAGGAAAGTCATGCCGGGCTGAGAGTAACGATGGCCCAACTCTAATCTGAACCATGCAGCAGCGGAATCCCCTTTTTCTCCCCGCACCGGGAGCACACACGCCGTACACAATGTTCCTTCAGAGAACTCCCAGAGTCTGGGAGGATCATGGGAATCATGAAGAAGAACGGTCCCGAAGCCAAGCTACTCGTCGTCGATGATGAACCCAATATCCGTGAGCTGCTTTCCACCTCGCTCCGCTTCGCCGGCTTTGACGTGGTTTCCGCCGCCAACGGCCGGGACGCGCTGGCCGCGGCAGAGCTGCATGCCCCGGATCTGGCCGTGCTGGACGTGATGCTTCCGGATATGGACGGCTTCACCGTCACCCGGCGCCTTCGTGCCGCGGGGAAGCACTTTCCGGTGCTGTTCCTGACCGCCAAGGACGACACCGAAGACAAGGTGACCGGGCTGACGGTCGGCGGAGACGACTACGTCACCAAGCCGTTCAGCCTCGACGAAGTGGTCGCCCGGATCCGTGCGGTACTCCGCCGCACCCAGCCCCAGACCGAGGACGACGCCGTGATCCGGGTGGACGACCTGCAGCTCGACGACGACGCGCACGAGGTCCGCCGGGGCGGGACCGTCATCGAGCTCTCCCCCACGGAGTTCAAGCTGCTGCGCTATTTGATGCTCAACCCGAACCGGGTCCTCTCCAAAGCCCAGATCCTGGATCACGTCTGGGAATACGATTTCAACGGCGACGCGTCGATCGTGGAGTCCTACATCTCCTACCTGCGCCGCAAGGTCGACATCGATCCCGACGCCCCCGCCCTGATCCAGACCAAGCGCGGCGT
>JBFGBS010000591.1:0-2010 GCA_041567475.1 Arthrobacter sp. | reverse complement strand
GGCGCAGGTGTCCGCGGGTATCGGCAGGCCTGACTCCAAGTAGTCGCGGCCAGGAATCCGCGGACGAAGTCGGGTGAACGCTACTCGTGCACCGGCCAGCCCCGCGCGATTGACTTAGATCAGTCCCAGGAACGACTCACAAAGGTCTCAAATGAGTAGCTTCAGGGCGGTTTCGACCGCGGGTATCACCACTAGGGCAACCTGGCTGCAAGATCCAGTCTTGATTGCTGAGGCTGCCCTTGCCACCATTGATAGTGGACGCGTCGAATCCTTGTACTACCGAACTCCTTCAGTGGATTCGCACGGGGCCCCAGCCGGCCGCCGTGCGCCAAGGTCGGAGCCGGCGGCGTCAGAGCCTTCTGAGACCGAGGCTCTCCCCCCAGCCGCCGCCGGCTCCCTTTTAGTGGTCTGCCCCTGAACCATGCCCACTCGGTGCCGGCAGCAGAGTTGCCGCCGGCGCACCGTGGGGCGCGCGGACCGAAGAACCACCCTGCCGGACCCGTCGAATTCCGGCGGGTGCTGCGCCGGCTGTCGGCTGCGAATAACAGGGGCCCCGCCATGGGATAATTAGGGCGAATCCGTGTGACGTATTTCCCTCCGCCCGGGCCGGCGAGGGGGAGTATGCGCTGCAGCGAACGCCAATCCAGGAGTCTTCCCATGGTTGTCATCCCAGCCCATCTGCGCAGCTCTGCCGCGGCGATTGGAAACGACGAGGTCCTGAGGATCCGCAACGATTTCCCGATCCTGCAGCAGACCGTCAACGGCCGTCCGCTCGTCTACCTGGATTCCGGGGCCACGTCGCAAAACCCGGTCAGCGTGCTGGAGGCCGAGCAGGAGTTCTACGAGCAGCGGAACTCGGCGGTCCACCGCGGCGCCCACCACCTCGCCGTCGAAGCCACCGAGGTTTTTGAAGACGCCCGCGCAACCGTGGCGGCCTTCATCGGCGCCGGCGATGATGAACTGGTCTGGACGTCGAACGCCACCGAAGGCCTGAACCTGCTCAGCTACTCCTTCCTGAACGCCTCGCTGCCCGGCGCCGCCCCGGAAGCCGCCAGGTTCGCCCTGTCGGCCGGCGACGAAGTGGTGGTGACCGAGATGGAGCACCACGCCAACCTCATTCCCTGGCAGCAGCTGACCGAACGCACCGGCGCAAGCCTGAAATTCATTCCGGTGGATGACCACGGGACCCTGGACCTCGACGCGGCGGCCCGGATCATCGGACCCCGCACCCGGATCGTGGCCTTCACGCACGCCTCGAATGTCCTCGGCACCATCAACCCGGTGGCGGCACTGGTCGGACTCGCCCGGTCCGTGGGCGCACTTGTGGTGCTCGACGCCTGCCAGTCCGCCCCGCACCTGCCGCTGGACGTCAAGGCCCTGGATGTGGACTTCGCCGTTTTCTCCGGGCACAAGATGTTGGCGCCGACGGGCATCGGCGGACTCTACGGCCGTGCGGAACTGCTGAACGCCATGCCGCCGTTCTTGACCGGCGGGTCCATGATCACCACCGTCACCATGGAACGGGCCGGATTCCTGCCCAGTCCGCAGCGCTTCGAGGCCGGCACCCAGCGCATCTCCCAGGCAGTGGCGCTCGCCGCAGCGGCGAACTACCTCAGCGAAACCGGGCTGGCCCGTATTCACGCCTGGGAAGCGGAACTGGGCCAGCGCCTCGTGGAAGGCCTGGAGGCAATCCCCGGGATCCGGGTGCTGGGCCCGGCCGCGGGCCAGGAACGGATCGGCCTGGCCGCCTTCGACGTTGCCGGCGTGCACGCCCACGACGTTGGACAGTTCCTGGACAGCCGGGGCGTCGCCGTCCGTGTCGGGCACCACTGCGCCCAGCCGCTGCACCGCCGGCTCGGGCTGACGGCAACCACGCGGGCCAGTACTTACCTGTACAACACAACAGATGACGTGGACGCGTTTCTCGACGCCGTAGCCGGCGTCCGCGGTTACTTCCAAGCCTAAAGGACAGCCATAGATGAGTCTTGACCAGCTGTATCAGCAGATTAT
>JBFGBS010000590.1:0-2016 GCA_041567475.1 Arthrobacter sp. | reverse complement strand
TGGATCACGCAGATCGGATGCGCTACTCCGTCAGCGGCAAGCCGCGTACCGACGGCCTCGCCGGCTACCTTCTCATCCGAGCCGAAGTGCGTGAAAGCGCCGAGCTGGGCCGACACGCTTTCACCGGCATTCAGGGTTACCACCGGAATGCCCGCCGCGGTGGCCTTCTGCAGCGCGTCCCGGAGCGCATCCGGCTTGGCCAGGGTCACCGCAATCCCGTCGACCTTCTGGTCAACGGCCTGCTCGATCAGCTGGGCCTGCCGGCCGCCCTCAGGATCCGAGGTGTACAGCAGCTCCACATTGTCCTTCGCCGCAGCCTCCTCCGCGCCACGGCGGACAATATCCCAGAAGGTATCCCCCGGCCCGGCATGGGTGATCATCGCTACCTTGATCTTCGGCGTGCTGACGGCCTGGCCGGCGACCGCCCCGTCCGCCGCCGCAGGGGCCTTGCCGCCGGTGCTCGAGCAGGCGCCCAGTGCCAGCATGGGGACCACTGAGGCTACGAGAGCCGCCTTACGCCACGAAATTTTCTTCATCGTAAATTTCTCCTTGAATTGTGGAAAGCAGCCGGACTTGGGCCGTGCATCAGCCGTTCGTGTGCCGCTGGCAGCGGAGATGCCGCTGCCGAGGGCTCTTCAGGCCCGTCTTGCCGTTGAATCCGCAGGAATGTGGAGGCAAGAAGTAGCGCGAGGGAAACCGACCGGCAAATCATTTGTACCGTTCCAAATCGAGATGAGCGTACATTGATTGCAGTGCACCGTCAATGGTCGACGGTCAGGACCTGAAGGGGTTACGAATGGCAGGCAAGCGGCCGGGGCGAGCGACAATCGTGGACGTGGCACAGCAGGCAGGCGTCTCCAAATCGCTGGTATCCCTGGTCCTCAATGACTCTCCGTTGGTCCGCCCGGACAAGCGCGAGGCGGTCCTTAACGCCATTGAGGCCCTCGACTATCGGCCCAATACGGCGGCGCGGGCCCTGGTGCAGGTCCGTACGCGTGCCATCGGCGTCATCCTCGATGACCTCCGGAACCCCTGGTTCCTCGAATCGCTGCGCGGCATCAATGACGTCCTGGCCGAAAACGGCCTTCACATGCTGCTGGGCGAACAACGGCTGGGAAGAACCGGCGGGCAGTCGATCGTCAGTACTTTCCTCGACCGCAACGTCGACGGTCTGATCCTCGCCGGCAGCATGCCCCAGACCGCCGACCTCGAAGATGCCGCCAGAAAGGTGCCCACCGTCGTCCTGAGCAGCAGAAACTTCTCCCTTCCCGGAGTTGACGTGGTTGCCAACGACGATGCGGCCGGCGCGCAGTTGGCCGTTGAGCACCTGATATCGCTTGGTCACCGCCGGATCGCCCATGTGGCAGGGGACAGCGGCCGTGTGGCCCGGCTCCGGGAGGAGGGCTACCGGTCTGCAATGCGGGCGCATGGGCTGCGGACGACGGTGCTGCGCAGCGGCAACACGGAGGAGCAGGGCCATGCCGCCGGACTGCAGCTCCTCCGGCAGGCGGACCGGCCCACGGCCGTCTTCGCCGTCAACGATCTCGCCGCCGTCGGGGTACTGGACGCCGCCTTTGAGCTCGGGCTCTCGATTCCCGGCCAGCTGTCCGTCGTCGGATATGACAACAGCTTCCTGGCCGGGATCGGCCATATCAACCTGACGTCCGTGGACGCCGCCGGGTACGGAACGGGGGTCGCCGCCGCCCAGGCGCTGGTCCGCCGCGTCGCCGCCCCGGACGATCCCGCGACCGAGACGCTGCTGGCCCCCGAACTGATCATCCGGCGCAGCAGTGCGGCACCGGAGGATCCGGGTCCGTCAGGCACGCCCGCACCCTGATCCTCGCGCCCGCACCCTGATCCGCGCGGTCGCGGCCTGGTCCGTGCGGCCGAACCGGACCGGCCGCTTCCCGCGGTTCCGGCCCCGGCGCGGACCGAGACTCCCGAAATCGCGCTGCTTGCAGAAAATGCTTGCGCCCCGAGGATCCGTATGTCATCGTTGTCGCATTACTTGGAACG
>JBFGBS010000589.1:0-2021 GCA_041567475.1 Arthrobacter sp. | reverse complement strand
GCCCGCGCCCTTCAAAGTCCAACCGAACCGCGGACCCTCTCCCAGCTTCGCGCGGATATCGCCGCCATCTGGCTACTCGGCGCGGCCGGCACCGTGGGCGCTGCTGGAACTGCTGGAACTGCTGTAGTTTCTGCCGGCGGCGAGCCGGCTGGGGCGCCGTTGACACGCGTGCCCTCACCCGCGGCCCAGGTGTTGGTGACCGTGCCGGTCTTCTCCTTGCTGTCCCTGACGGACGAACCCGCCATGCTCGACGGTTACGGCCCGATCCCGGCGTCGATGGCCCGCGCCCTCGTCGCCGACGGCGCCACCTCATTCCACCGCGTCCTCACCGATCCCATGACGGGGGCGCCTCTGGAGATCGGACGGACCAAGTACCGTATCCCCGCCGCCATGCGGCAGTGGCTCCGCCTTAGAGACGGTAAATGTCCCTTCCCCGGATGCAATGGCCAGTCGCTGGACAATGAGGCGGACCACTGCCTCGCCTGGGCGGACGGCGGCACCACAGGCATCAACAACCTCGGCCAGCCGTGCCGTAAACACCACAAACTAAAACACACCACACAATGGGCACCTGCCGAGGCCAGCCGCACCCAACCACCGGGCTGGACTTCACCCACCGGCCGCTACTACCCCAGCGAGCAGCAGGACTGGGAACCACCCCACAGCCCTCTTCCCATCCTGCTTTTGCAGGACGGGGTGGCTCCGGACGGAACGCCGAGTTGCTCAGTCGTTGAAGACCCTCCGCCCGCGAACCCGGGGCCCGGAGACCCCCTGCCCAACGGCCCGCTGCCCGCGAACCCGGGGCCCAACGGCCCCCTGCCCAACGGCCCGCTGCCCGCGAACCCGGGGCCCGGAGACCTGCTGCCCGAAGACCCGGGGCCCAACGGCCCCCTGCCCGAGGACCCCTTACCCGATGCGGTCTGGCGTGCGATCCCCGCCGCCGAGCCGTTCCCGGACTGGGATGTCCGGGAAGCCGCTTAGCTCCCGGACGCCCCGCTCCTGCCCTGCGGGTTGATCCATGATCCGGTGCGCAAACCGCAGGATCTCCTCTCCGGCAAGAACCCCTTCGGCTTTGGTCACCGTCAGGTGCGGACGGGTGTAGGCGTCACTGTGGAGTTCCCCGTGGGCCGGGCGGATCGCCACGTCAGCCATTTCCAGCAGACCCGCATCCAGGCGCGAATCGCCGGCTGCGATGACCAGTCCCGCGCCGCTCCGGCGCCGCACCTCGGCGACGGCGGCTTCCTTGGTGATCGGGACCGGGACGCAATAAAGCTTGCGGCCTTGCAGGGAGGTCGTCCAGCCACGCTGCAGGCACCAGGCCGCGAGTTCGTCGAGGTAGTTCGCCGAGAGCGCCTCCCGGTCCACGATTGCATAGACAAAAAGGTCTTCGGCCGTTCGGACCCGCAGGATTCCCGGGACGGCCGCGGCTCCGGCGAGGTGGTCCAAGACCGCGCTCAAGGGCACGCACTGGCCCCGAAGTGAGCGCTGGATATGGGCGGACCAGTCAGGATCGGGCGCGCCGTCCACGAGCAATACGGCCCCGTTCGTCGTCACCGCATACCCGCGGCCGCCCCCGGGCAGCCGGACCCGGTTGAATTGGGCCTGCGTGCGGGTGGTGACGGGCACAAAGCGGCACTGCTCCACGATCTCCGCCAGCAGGTCTTCGGCCGCCCGTGTCATGTAGGACAGCGGCGCCGCGTCGTAGACTTCCGCGACCACCATCCGGGGTGCGGCATGGTCAGGGCCCGTGAGCGCCATGGAGTTCGCCGAGTAGATCAGGGTGCGGTCAAGGTCGCTCGCCACAATAACGTCAGTCCGTGCGGCGGGCCCGGCAGGTGAAATCAGGGTCATACGTCAATCACGCTCTTTCCGTCGGCGCCGGTCGCGCCTGGGGTATGGATCGGATGGATCAGGCCGACGCAGCTGTACGGGAGCCCCGGCACTTCCTCAACCTCAACTCCCCGCTGTTCCGCGAGGTGCAGCACATGGCCGATGTCGGCGGCCGCGTCCGGATGCACCAG
>JBFGBS010000588.1:0-2022 GCA_041567475.1 Arthrobacter sp. | reverse complement strand
GCTCGACGCCGGAACCGCGATCGTCTCCGTGACCCATGACCAGGAATTCACGGCGGCCCTGGGCGGCACGGAGCTCAGCCTCGGGACACCGGGGCGGGCCGCGGCCGGCGTCCGCCACCACGGCGTGCCCGCCCATGAGCTGCCCGACCGCGAACTGCCGGACTGCGAACTCCCGGACCGCGAACTGCCGGACCGCGAACTGCCCGGGGCGGCCGCATCATGAGGGATGCCCTGACCCTTCGCGGCAACCGGGCGGTGCTGACCCGGGCCAATCCGTTGGCCAAGTTCACCGCCGTCGTCTTCATCACCTTTGTGCTGGCCCTGTCCATCGACTGGGTCTCGGCGTCGGTGGCCCTCGCGTTCGAGCTACTGCTCTTTCCCCTCGCCGGCCTGACTTTGGCGCTGCTGTGGCAGCGCGGATGGCCGCTGATTCTCGCCGCGGCGCTGGGCGGCTGGAGCACCGCCATCCTGGCGCCGGACACCGGCGCGATCCTGGTCGACGCAGGGATCTGGTCCATCAGCGACGGCTCCCTGCAGCTGGGACTGGGCTTCATGCTGCGCGGTCTCGCGATCGCCCTGCCCGCCGTGCTGCTGATGAGCTGCACGGACCCCACCGACCTGGCAGACGCCCTCGCCCAGAACGCGAAACTGCCGCACCGCTTTGTGCTGGGCACCCTGGCCGCGATGCGGCTGGTGGGACTCATGGCCGAGGAATGGCAGACTATCGGGATGGCCCGGCGGGCCCGCGGGGTGGGCTCGCGCGGCAACCCCTACCAGCGGGTCAAAGCCACCCTGGGGCAGAGCTTCGGGCTGCTGGTGCAGGCGATCAGGCGGGCATCCCGGCTCGCTGTCACCATGGAAGCCCGCGGTTTCGGCGGGGCCGAGCGGACGTGGGCGCGTCCGTCGACGTTCAGCGGCCTCGACGTGGGGGTCCTGCTGGGCGGGGCAGGAATTGCCGCCGCCGCCGTCGCTGCCGCGCTCGGGGCCGGGACCTGGAACATGGTTTTCCTCGCGCAGCCATAGCAGGACCCCGGCTCTTTATCGCATGATGCGGGTAGGGGAGGGTTGAATCCGGGCCGGAACCCCCGGCTGCCCGCCGGATAGATCATTTGTGATATTTTCTTGGGATGACTCAAGAGACTGCAGAACACGTTGGCATGCTGCTCCGCGACGCCCGGGGCGAGAAGGGCTGGACGCAGGGGCAGCTCGCCGCCGAGCTTGGAACGAGCCAGAGCGCCATCGCCCGGATGGAGCAGGGCAAGCAGAACCTCAGCCTCAAGATGATCCAGCGGTTGGAGGCGATCGTGGGCCGCAGCATCGTCAAAGTGGGCCGGCCGCAGATGACCCACCTCAGGGTGGAAGGCGGCCGCACCCTGTCCGGCGCCGTCGAGGTCAACAGCAGCAAGAACGCCGGCGTCGCCCTGCTCTGCGCGAGCCTCATCAACCGCGGCACCACCATCCTGCGCCGCCTGGCCCGGATCGAAGAGGTCAACCGGATCGTCGAGGTCCTGACCAGCATCGGCGTCGAGTGCACGTGGTTGAACGTGAACGACCTCCAGATCCGCCGCCCCGCAACCCTGGATCTCGGCGCCATGGACGTTGAGGCCGCGCGCCGGACCCGCAGCGTCATCATGCTGCTGGGCCCGCTGCTGGACGAGTCCGCGGAGTACCGGCTGCCCTACGCGGGTGGCTGCGATCTTGGCACCCGGACGGTCGAGCCGCACATGCAGGCGCTGCGCCAGTTCGGTCTCAGCGTCGAGGCGACGGCCGGCTTCTATGCGGTCCAGGCTCCACCGGCGGACAGTAAGGACCGCTCCTTTGTGCTCAGCGAACGCGGCGACACCGTCACCGAGAATGCCATCATGGCCGCCGCACACCGTGGCGGCACCACGATCATCCGCAACGCCAGCCCGAACTACATGGTGCAGGACCTCTGCTTCTACCTGCAGATGCTCGGCGTTTCGATCGACGGCGTGGGCACCACAACGCTGCGGATCGTCGGCAACCCCGCGGCCGACGTCG
>JBFGBS010000587.1:0-2024 GCA_041567475.1 Arthrobacter sp. | reverse complement strand
TTGACGTCCCGGAGCCGGTCCTGGCCGGCGTCGTCGAGCTGGATGCCCGCCGCGCGGAACTCTTTCAGGTATTCCGCCACGAGCCGGGCCGGCTCCGGGTCCAGGGCGGCGTCGTCCACGGCGGCGAAGCGTTCGAAGAGCCCCCGGTTGAGGTAGACGGCGTCCTGGTGGGCGGAGAGCAGCGGCGACAGCCGGGTTTCCAGGTCCCGGATTTCCTCCGAGGCGTCGGCCGAGACGATGGTGAAGAACGACGCCGAGGCCCGCTCGAGCAGGCGGCCGGACTTCTCCATGGCCAGGGCGGTGTTCTCGAAGCTGGGCGGCTGGGTGCTGGCGACGATGGCGTCAATTTCTGTCAGATGCTCCGCCAGGCCCGCTTCGATGGCCTCCGCGTAGTGCTCCGCTGAGATGTCGGCGAAGGGCGGCAAGCCGTAGGGCAGGGGGCTGGGGCTGAGGAGGGGATTGGTCATGAAAGAACTCTTTCACGAGTAGCGGCTGATCTCAACGGTGGCGGCCCATGTCGCGGCCCCGCACCGACCGGCAGCGCTCAGCACGGGGTGGGCACCGACCCGCAGAGACCCGCAGCGGGGACCGCCCTACGTGCCCTGCTGCCGGCGGACCATTTCGGTGATCCAGGCGGGCGCGAACGGAGACGTGCAGTTCGGGGGAGTGGGGTAGTCCTTGAGGACCTCCAGGCGCTCACCGATGGCAATGGCCCGGGCACGGTGTCCGGGGTGTCCGATCCCAATCCGGGCCAGGCAGGTGTTCATCGCCCACTGCAGGCGGGCCGGGGCGTCTTTCATCTCCGCCTCGATCGTCCCGAGCAGCCCCGCGAGGTCCAGACCCCCGGCGTCCTTGGCCACCCGTTCGCTGGTCAGCGCCCAGCCCGCACTCGCGACCACCGGATCAGGGTCGGCCAGCCAGGCCAGGCGCAGCTTTTCGGAGTGCGGGTTCCTCTTCACCACATAGGCCACGAGCCAGTCGTGCACTTTGGGCGTGCCCGCCCGGCGCAGAATGAGATCCAGCTGGTCACGGGTGAACGCCTTGGGCCGGCTGATCAGGATCGAGAGCAGCCTCGCCGCGGTGTCCCCGGTCTCCCATAGCTGGCGGGCAAGCTCCGGCCAGCACCCCGGGCAGTGATGCTTCGGCCACCTCGGACTCCTGCACCCCGCTTGTGCGCATCGGCCTAGCGGGGCCGGCGGGCCGCATGGGTCCGGGCCAGCGCCGCGTAGCGGTCATCCGGCTCGCCCGGCTGGAAACTGCCGTACTTGCGTTCGACGGCGGTGCTGATCAGAAAGTCGGCCAGAGCCGGATTCTTCGGCAGCAGCGACCCGTGCAGGTAGCTGGCGACGATGTTCCGGTACCGGGCGCCCTCCTGGCCGTCGGAGCTGTTGTTGCCGGTGCCCTTGGCGGTGGAGCCGAGGGCGCGGACCCCGGGCCCCAGTGTGGTCTGGCCGCTGTGGTTCTCGTAGCCGAGGATGTCACCGAATTCGGCCGAGGAGACCGTGACGTTGCCGATAAGCCGCTCGTCCGTGCCGTGGGTTTCGACATCCAGGACGCCGATGCCCTGGATGACCGAGCCCGTGCGGGTCTTGAAGAACCGGCCGAACAGCTGGTAAAGCCCGCAGATGACCAGCATGGGGGTATCGTCCTCGGCCAGGTCCCGGAGCGTGGCCGTTCGGGACAGCAGGTCCGCCTGGATAACGAGCTGCCCGCTGTCCTGGCCGCCGCCGCCGACCAGCAGGTCCACCCCGGCCGGGAAGTCATCGCCGACGTTGTATTCGAGCAATTCGGGGGTGTAGCCGTGCCAGCGCAGCCGCTGGGCCAGGACCAGGGCGTTGCCCCAATCGCCGTAGATGTTCATGTCGCGCGGGTACAGCTGCAGGACCCTGATGCTGCCCTTGCTCATGAGACCACCTCCACAGTGGTGATTTTGGCCAGTTCGCGGCGGATCGCCAGCATGGCGGTGTAGGTGCAGAAGACCCGCTTGGGCTTGCCCGTGGCGCCGCGGATGAAGGCGGCCAGGG
>JBFGBS010000586.1:0-2030 GCA_041567475.1 Arthrobacter sp. | reverse complement strand
GGGTCCCACTCCGGTGTGTGCTCAAAGGCTGCCAGATAGGCGAGGGCCTCGTCGGACGCGAGGTCGGAGCGGACAGTGCCGGTGACGGTGATCATGGCCTCAGCCTAACCAGAAGTGGCGCCTTTGGCACTGCGCCCGGGCGTTGCCGGTGCGCCTAGGATGATCCGGTGACCATCCTCGCGCCCCTCACCCTGACCGGCAAATACGTCATCCTGGAGCCGCTGCACCACGGGCACCATAACGCGCTGGTCGAGGCGGTGCGCGACGGCGGCCTCTGGCGACTCTGGTACACCGCGGTCCCCGCGCCGGAGGAGATGGCCGCGGAAATCGATCGGCGGCTCGGGCTGCAGGCCAGCGGAAGCATGTTGCCGTTCACCACCCGGCTGATCGACCCGGTCACCGGCGGACCCGGCCGGGTAATCGGAATGACCACCTATATGAACATCGATGCCGCCACGCCACGGGTGGAGATTGGTTCCACTTGGAACGCGGCGTCGGCGCACGGCACCGGCAGCAACCCGGACTCCAAACTCCTGCTCCTGCGGCACGCCTTTGAAACTCTTGGCTGTCCGGCCGTCGAATTCCGGACTCACTGGCTGAACCACCAGTCCCGGGAGGCGATCGCCCGGCTCGGCGCCAAGCAGGACGGGGTGCTCCGCAGCCACACCCGCAGCAGCGACGGCGCGCTGCGGGACACCGTGGTGTATTCCATCCTCGAACACGAGTGGCCCATGGTCCGCAACGCCCTCGAGGCCAGGCTGGCCCGGCCCCGATAACCGGCCGGGCCAGCCGACCGGTCAGCGGGGACTACCTCTTGGCCAGTTGGGCCGGTTTCACGGATCCCATGATGGCGCTCTTGTAGCCCTCGTCGTAGCCCGTCGGATTCGGGTGGAAGTTATAGTCCGCCGTCGGGTTGGAACGGTCCAGCACCAGCCACGGGTCCGCGGAGTTCGCTGCGTGGCCGGCGAACCTGTCCGTGACGTCGACGTATTGCGCGTCGACTCCGGCCGCCCGGGCAGCGGTCACGGCCATGGCAATTGAGGCATTGAGCTGATCCGTGGCCTGGTTCAGGATGGCCTGGCTCGCAGGCGGGATCACCGGAAAGCCGTTGGCGGGGTCGAAGAGCCGCGGATACCCGAGCACCGCAATCCTGGCGTTGGGAGCAACCTGCTTCAGGCCCAGGTAGGTGGCGGTCAGCCCGGCGCGCAAAGCTGGCAGAGCAGCGCCGGACTGTGCGGCGGCCGCGCTGCACGCCGCGGTGGAGAAAGTCGCACACTCGAACAGCACCTGGTAGACGCCGACGTCGTTGGCCCCGGCCGTAATGCTGACCAGGCCGGTGGCGGGGTTCAACGCCGGGGTGGGGGAGGCGGCGGTGGGGGTGGCCAGCGCCGCGATCTGGTCCTGGACGCTCCGGACGGCTCCGCCGGCCAGGAGGGCCCCATGGCAGGCCCCGTTGGCCACGAGCGAGACCCTTCCCGTGCGTCCCACGTCGTCCACGTAGCCGGGGCTGCTTTGCCAGCAGGCGCCGCCCGGGTTGTTTGCGCCCCCGGCTCCGGTGCCGGCCGTGTAGGAATCGCCCACCGAGACAAAGGCGACCTTCGCGGGCGGCCCCGCCTCGGCCGGCACGGCCGCCAGTCCCAGGATCATGGCGAGCGTGGCGACGCCGGCAAGTGCAGGACGCCGACGTCGGATTTTCAGAGTTCCCAAGGTGTTCCCCTTAATCTGCGCTGGGCAGCTGGTTCAGTAACACGACGCCGGCGCCGGCGCAGATGCAGCCGGCAACCCTTGAAAAAAGCGCCCGGCGACGGCCGGGCACGGTGTCACCCTAGCCACAAAATGCGTTTCAACCAATGGCCTCATGTTCCGGCGTATCGACTGACCGGCGTCCCGGCGGAACATCCTGAAGACCCTGTGCGGCGGGAACAAGCGTGTGCTTAGCTGGATTGATGGAAGTCTCTGGCAAACCCGCCGGCTGGGATGGAGCCGTCAACGCGTGGCACATCGCCGGTGAGGTGTACCGGATGGGGCGT
>JBFGBS010000585.1:0-2039 GCA_041567475.1 Arthrobacter sp. | reverse complement strand
GTGACGAGCCGGTGCCGGGGGTCCAGCGGCGTCGCTACGGGGGCGCCCAGGTAGACATCCCCCAGGCCCAGTACCAGGTAATCGGCCTTGAAGACGGTGTCGAAGACGTCGTCCACGGAGTCCAGGCCGTTGATCCGGCGGATGAACTCGATGTTCCACGGGCACCAGGGCGCGTCGTCCCGGACCCCCGACATGTAGCGTTCGATCGCCTCGCGGGTGGCCGGATCGTCCCAGGACAGCGGAAGCCGCACGGTGCGGCTGGGGACCACGAGTTCGGAGCTGGCGGGCAGTGCCGCCTCGACGTCCCGAACCAGCCCCAGCAGCCGGGACGTCGGCAGGACGGACGGGTCCGCTTTGATTTGCAGGGACCGGATGCCGGGGGTGAGGTCCACGATGCCGGGGACGCGCAGCTTCTCCAGTTCCTGGTGCAGGGCGTGGACGCGGGCCCGGAGGCCGAGGTCCAGGACCATGTCGCCGTATTCGACGAGGAGATTGTCATCTCCGGAGCGGCGGTACGTGACCGCGGGCCGGCCGTCGGCTTCGGGCACGCGGCCGAGCACGCCGTCGTCACCGTCCCCGCGGAGCCGTGCGGCACCGGACCGTCCGGACTGCAGTCCGGCGGCTGCCGCGGCGGCACCGGGCAGGATCAGCTGGCGGGCCGGGCCCAGTTCCTTGACCGACGGGGCGTCCACCGACCGGACCGGCACGAACCTGATCTTGTCGCCTGGCCGGAGCTGACCGAGCTTCCACCGTTCGCCCGTGACGACGGTGACCGGGCAGACGAATCCGCCCAGGCTCGGGCCGTCCGGGCCCAGCAGGATGGGGGTGTCGCCGGTGAAGTCCAGCGCGCCCACGGAGTAAGCGGTGTCGTGGATGTTCGAGGGGTGCAGGCCCGCCTCGCCGCCATCCGTACGTGCCCAGCGCGGCTTGGGTCCGGTCAGCCGGACGCCGGTCCGTGCCGAGTTGAAGTGCACCTCGTATTCCGCGGCGAAGAGGTCCTCGATGTCTTCGCGCTGGAAGAATTCAGGGGCGCCGTGGGGTCCTTCCACGACCATCAGGTTCCAGTCCGTGGTCAGTGCCGGCCGGCTGGCGATCGGAACCGGCTGCGGTGCGGCACCCGCGGGGACGCCGGCGGTGGCGCGCAGGACATCGCCGGCGCGCAGGACCCGGCCGCCGTGGCCGCCGAACTGGCCGAGCGTGAAGGTCGATGCGCTGCCAAGGTACTGCGGAATGTCCAGTCCGCCTTGAAACAGGACGTAGCCGCGAAGCCCCGCCCCGTCCGCGGACCCGATGTCCAGGACGGCGCCGGCCGGGACGGTCACCGGCTCCCAGGTCGGCACGGCGGACCCGTCGACCGTCACGGCAACGTCCGCGCCGGTGACGCAGACCGTAGTGGGGTGCGTGAACCGCAGTGCCGGGCCGGTCATGGTGAATTCGAGTCCGGGCGCGCCTTCGGGGTTGCCGAGGGCCGTGTTGCCGAGCCGGAAGGACAGATCGTCCATGGGCCCGCTCGGCGGCACGCCCACCTGCCACAGACCGGTCCTGCCGGGCCAGTCCTGCACGCTGGTCTGCAGACCGGGGCGCTCCACCGTGATGCGGGGCTCGGGGTCCCCCACGGTGTCAAGGGTTCCGGTGCAGTGGCCGGCCGCGCGGACGACGTCGAGCCCGGTGACGGCGCGGAGCATGCCGAGGTTGGTTTCGATTCCGTCAATGCGTGTCTGCGACAGGGCACCCGCCAGCGCGTCGAACGCGGCGTCACGGTCTGCGGCGTGGGTGATGACCTTGCCCAGCAGCGGGTCGTAGTTGGTGGCGACCTCGCTGCCGGTTTCCACCCAGGCGTCCACCCGGGCGACTTCGGCCGCCGGGTATTGCGCGTTGGTGACGGTTCCGGCGCTCGGCTGGAAGTTCCGGGCCGGGTCTTCAGCGTAGAGCCGGGCCTCCACGGCGTGCCCGGTGACCGGGAGGCTGTCCGGGACACCGGTCAGGACGGGCTCGGCCTGGGCGAGTTCCAGCATCCAGGCGACGAGATCGACGCCGGT
>JBFGBS010000584.1:0-2048 GCA_041567475.1 Arthrobacter sp. | reverse complement strand
GGCCGTCCTCGCCGGAGATTCCGGCCGGGCCGGCGCCGGTGCGTAGTCCCGCTGCCGCCGTCCTCCGCAGGTCCAGCAGGACCTCGGGATCAAGATGGGAGGCGCCCCGGAGGTCCAGGATGACGTCGGCTTCCGGTGCGACGCGGCCGGCGCGCTGGACGATGTGGTGCAGCGTCTCGGAATCCGAGGGGGTAACGCAGCCGGTGACTTCGATGGCGACTTGGGCGGGTTCAACATCCACCCGGACTAGCACGCGCAGTTTGTGGTTCATGGGTTCTCCAAAGGGACACGTCCAGGAGCCGGCTGCATAACTCCATTTAGACCATACGGTGTTGTAACCCGTCCCACAAGCTCATATTTGTGGTAACAGGAGTCCCCGGCCCGGCCGGAAGCAGGCTCAGGCGCCGTCGGGCGGACTCTCGGGCCAGTCCACGTACTGGTTGTAGGAATCGTGCCTGCGCAGGTAGCGGTAGGTGAAAGGGCAGTTGGGAATGATCCGCTTGCCGGCGGCGACGACGTCGTCAAGGGCGAAGTGCACCAGCACCTTCGCGAGGCCCCGCCCCCGGAAGGCCTCCGCCGTGTCAGTGTGGACGAAGTCGATGTGGCCGGGCCTGTCGATGAAGCTGATCCGGACGGCAGGCTTGCCACCGACGTGCAACTCATAGCAGTGCAGCTCATCGTTGCGGGTGGTGGTGACGTCCGGATTGAACCGGTCTTCAGTGGCTGCCGAGTTCTCCGTCATGGTTCGAGATTGGCACTTAAAGGCGGGCGTGGCAATGGCGGCCCGGACATGGCCGCCAGGAGCTCGGTGACCTGAGAGTCCACTTGCGGCGACCGGCCAAACACGCAGGGACCAGGACCACGAAAGCGGTCCTGATCCCTGCGGTCAGCTTAGGCCGGGCTTGTCAGCGCGAGAGGGTGCCCAGCGCTGAGGCTGCGAAACTCCGCGCCGAGGCATCCCACTGGCCCAATAGAGCCTGCAGGTTTTCGCCGTCGGCCCGGTGGGCAGCAGTCTGTGCCTGCAGCACCTCCAGCACGCCGGTGCGGAGCTCGGTGTTGAAGTTGACCTTGCCCACCTTCATGGCAGCGGCCTTGACCAGTTCGTGCGCCGGGATGCCCGAGGCGCCGTGGAGCACCAGCGGAATCCGGGTCCGGACGGCGATATCCTGCAGCACGTCCCAGCGCAGCCTGGGTTCCCCCCGGTACTTTCCGTGGACATTGCCCACGGCCACGGCGAGGAGCTGCGCGCCGGTGCGGGCCACGAAGTCCTCCACCTGCGCGGAGTCGGTGAGCCCGGCAGTGCCGTGTGTCGGCGCATTGCCCTCGGCGTCGGATCCGAAGGCCCGGTCCTCGTCGCCGGCCAGGCCGCCGAGCTCCGCTTCGATGACCACGTCGCCGCGGCCCCTGGCGGCCAAGGCCGCCCGGACGCCGCTGACGAGGGCGATGTTTTCCTCGTACGGCAGGGCCGAGCCGTCCACCAGGACGGAGTCCGCTCCGGCCGTGACGGCGTCGTCGATCAGTTGCGGGTCCGAGGCATGGTCCAACTGCACCGCGACCGGAACGCCGGCGGCGTCAGCGAGGCCGCGGAGTGCGCCGATCAGCCGCAGCCCGTTGGGGGTGCCGGCGGTCTTTGGAGCCACGAGCAGGATTACCCCGCGGCCTGCCTCTTCGGCCGCCGCGACGACCGCGAGCGCGGTGGTGAAGTCGTAGCAGGTGAAGGCCGGTACTGCCGAGCCCTGCTGCAGGGCGGAGCCCACCAGGTCATCGAGGCGGGTGCGCATCAGACGCTCAGGCCGCCGGCCAGGATCCAGACCAGGAACGTCAGGGCGAAGCCTGCCAGGCCAAGGATGGTGGTGAGCACGGTCCAGGTCCGCAGGCCGTCGGCGACGGACAGCCCCAGGAACCGCGTGACGATCCAGAAGCCGGAGTCGTTGACGTGGCTGAGGCCGAAGGCGCCGAAGCCGATCGCCAGCAGGATCAGGGCCGTCTGCACCGGCGAGAAGCCGCCGTCGGCCACTGACGCGGTGAGCAGGCCTGCGGTGGTGATG
>JBFGBS010000583.1:0-2049 GCA_041567475.1 Arthrobacter sp. | reverse complement strand
TTCTGGCCCGGAAGTTCGAAAGCCGCTCCGCGCGGACGAAGCGATAGGCAGGACAGTCATGAACGACGTCGAAACCAACACCCCCGCCTTCAGCAGCGGCCTCCACGCCGCCGGCGTGTCCATCAAGGGCCTGCGCAAGTCCTACGGCACCCACGAAGTACTCAAGGGCATCAGCCTGGAGGTAGCCCCCGGCGATGTGGTGTGCCTGATCGGGCCTTCCGGCTCCGGCAAGTCCACACTGCTGCGCTGCGTGAACCTGCTCGAACAGCCCAACGACGGCACCATCCACGTCGGCGGCTTCGAATCCACCCACCCGGACGTCGACGTCGACAAGATGCGCCGCTCGGTGGGGATGGTCTTCCAGCACTTCAACTTGTTCCCGCACCTGACCGTCCTGCAGAACTGCACGATCGCGCAGACCAAGGTCCTCAAGCGCAGCCAGGCCGAGGCGGATGCCGCAGCCCACAAGAACCTGGCCCGTGTGGGCCTGGAGCACTTCGCCGAACGCTTCCCGGACCAGCTCTCCGGCGGCCAGCAGCAGCGCGTCGCGATCGCCCGGGCGCTGAGCATGGACCCCGAGCTGATGCTCTTCGACGAGCCGACCTCGGCGCTGGACCCGGAGACCGTGGGCGATGTCCTCTCGGTCATGCGGAACCTGGCCAAGGAGGGCATGACCATGCTGGTGGTGACCCACGAGATGGGCTTCGCCCGCGAGGTCGCCGACCGTGTTGTGTTCATGGACGGCGGTGTGGTGGTGGAGGAAGGTGCGGCCGAGCAGGTCATCGGCGCCCCGACCCAGCCGCGCACCCAGGAGTTCCTCAAGCGCGTGCTCGACCCGACGCACATCGACATCGCGGAGTAGCCTCCGTCGCCTGGCGACGCGCATCCCGCTTGGCGACGCGCAAATGCCCCGGCGCTTCCGGAATTTCCGAAGCGCCGGGGCATTTGCGCGTCGTGGGGAAGTTTGCGCGTCGCGCTCACCGGGCGGACCGCGTACGACGGCGGGGCACGCCGGCCGCGGCCAGCTTCTGTTCCAGCCGTCCCGGCGCCATAAGGTCCGCCCAGACCCACCGGACCACGGATACTCCGGTGGCGCGAATCCGGTCCTCGCGCAGTTTCTCATCAACCACGGCCCGCGACGCCGTCCGGCCCCGCAGGTACTCGGGCTTGAGGTATTTTTCTATGCCGTCGAACTCCCCGGCCACCTTCGTGCTGTCCCAGTAATAGTCCGTGCACCCGGCCAGGCCCGAGCCGTCCCGGATTTCATGCTGCAATTCCGGGGCCTCGAACCCGGCAGCGCGGATGAGTGCCCGGCCGTACGACTCCCCCGGCGACGCTGAGGCCGGGTCCGCGAACTCGACCGCTGCCAGGATCCGCCGGGTCGCAGCCGCGGTGTAGTGGTCCCCGATTCCGGCCAGCAGGGCTTCCTTGCTCAGTGCCGACAGCCCGCGCGCAGGGTCGGGCCGGAGCACGTGATCCAGGGGCACGATGGCGTCCACAAACGGGGTGAACGCAGCGAGGTCCAGCACCGTGCGGACCCTGCTGGTAATCAGGATCCCCTCCCGCTGGACCACCCGGAGTCCGGCGGGCGAGGCGAAGTGCCGCCGGACGCCTGCCCGCGAGCGGCCGCCGTCGTTTTGCAGGGTCAGCGCGTGGACGGGGTGGTGCCGGCCCATTGTCGGTATGCCCCAGATGGACGCGGCGGATTGCCGGGCGAAGATGGTCCGGGCGTCGAAGGCTTCCGCCGCGGCGCCGACGCGGAGCCGGTACTGTTCCCACGATTGCAGCGCCCGCCACGCCTCGCCGTCGACGTAGACGCCATGCCGCACCCGGACGAGCGCTCCGGACCGGCAACGTCTGGCGAGCTCCTTGTGGCTGATCCCCTGCTGGAGATGCTCACGGGCCAGGATCATCCGGGGCAGTTCGGTCATGGACCCACGGTTGCATCCCCCGGCCGGCGATTCCATGCGGCCGCGTGCGTATGTGCACAACCCGGCCTGCGCTGCGCAAATGACCTGGCGCGGCGCAAAATACCTGACGCTACGGGTA
>JBFGBS010000582.1:0-2053 GCA_041567475.1 Arthrobacter sp. | reverse complement strand
GCTGCACGCAGCACGGCCGAGCGCCGCTTCAGCGCGCGGCGGATGGTTGAGGACTACATGACCCTGTACCGGACGCTCATCGATAAGCCCGCACCCCGCACGGATACCCGGGTTGCCGACGGTTATGCGCTCGGCTAAAGCCTCGGCTCGTAGCCGAACGGGGCCTGCCCAGAGACTGCGCGGCTTTGGCAGCCGTTGCTGAACCAGCGCCGGGTGCGGCCCTGCCGGGGTCTGCGGTGTCCGGGCGGGGACGGGCACGGTTCTAAGATGGGAACGTGAAAGAACAGAAGCTGACGACGCACGACGGCGGTCAGCTTGCCCTCTACAGTTACGGCGCCCGGGCCGCCCCGGGCGAACGCCGGGTCGTCGTCGTCGGCGGTGCGTTCCTGACAGCCCTGATCTACCGGCCGTTCTCCATGGCGCTGGCCAAGGGGCTGGGGGACGGGTGGGCCGTGGACGTCTACGACCGGCGCGGCCGCGGCAGTTCGACCCCGCAGCCCGAGGACTATTCGATGGCCACGGAAATCGCGGACGTCCGGACGGTGCTGGACGTCACCGGGGCACGCAACCTCTTCGGCCACAGCCTCGGCGGATCCGTGGCGCTCAACGCGGCCCAGGAATTCGCCGGCAGCAGCCACGCACCTGCCAAACTCGCCGTCTACGATGCCGCCGTGAACATCCAGGGCAGCATCGACACGGAGTGGCTCGCCGGTTTCGAAGCGGCCGTCAACGCCGGCCGGATCGGACTCGCCCTCGCCCGGCTGCGGCGTGGCATGCAGCCGGGGACCGCCTTGGCCCGGGTGCCGGAACCGATCCTGGCCGGTCTGATGGCGCTGATGTCCAAGACCAAAGTGAACAAGGCCTTTGCCGAGCTGATGCCCAGCGCCGTCGGGGAGCTGAAAGCCGCCTACGACGAGGCCGAGGACGTCCGGAACTTCTCCGTGCTGCCGGCAAACACGCACTTCATGGTCGGCGGGAAGAGCCCTGCCTACTACCGGGAGACGGCCAGCCGGCTGCACGCCGTGGTGCCCGGGAGCACCCTCAAGACCTCGCCGGACGGTGCCCACGGGTCCATTCCCGCGGCGTTCAACGAACTCGTATCAGACATTGCCGAGTACTACCGGGGCTAAGCGCCCCGTGACCCAAGGAGCACCATGACCACCCTCAAAGAACGCCTTCATGCCGACGTCGTCGGCCACATGAAGGACCGCAACAAGGTCGCGCTCACCACGGTGCGCAACGTCCTCGGCGAAATCGAAACCCGGGAAAAATCCGGCAAGACACCCATCGTGCTCGACGACGCCCAGATCACCGCGCTGCTACAGAAAGAGGCAGCCAAGCGCCGCGACACCGCCCGCATCTATACCGAGGCGGGCGAAGCGGAGCGGGCCGCGGCGGAGATCGCAGAGGCCGAGATCATCGAGGCCTACCTGCCGCAGCCGCTGACCGCCGCCGAAGTCGAGGCCATCGTCGAGGAAACCATCGCGGCGTTGGAGGCCGAGGGCGTCGAGCTCTCGATGCGCCAGCTCGGTGCCGTGATGAAGCCCGTCACCGCACGGGTGGCCGGCCGCTTCGACGGCAAGGCTGTCAGCGAAATCGTCCGCACCGGGATCGGACAGCACCAGTGAGCCTCATCCGGCTCCACGACGTCAACGTCCGGTTCGAGGACAAGCAGGTCCTGCGGGAGGCGTTCTTCCGGCTCGAAGCCGGCGACCGGGTCGGTCTGATCGGCAAGAACGGTTCCGGAAAAACCACCCTGCTCCAGTTGGCCCTGGACCGGATCGCACCGGACACCGGAACGGTCAGCGTTGAGCTCGGCACCAGGATCGGGTACTTCTCCCAGTTCTCCGAGCTCAACGGTGCCGAGACCATCCTCGAGGTGCTCGAGGCGCTCTTCACTGAGATCCGCGGCTTTGAGGCCGAACTCGCGGCCATCGACGCCGCTATCGCCGCCGGCCCCGCCGACGCCGAACTGGACCGGCTCATCACCCGGCAGGCGGAGCTGTTCGAGCACATGGACCGCCTCGACGGCTGGGACTACGGCCGGCGGATC
>JBFGBS010000581.1:0-2061 GCA_041567475.1 Arthrobacter sp. | reverse complement strand
TCGACGGGGAGCAGGGCTCCCGCTTCCTCCAGGATCTCGGCTCCCTGCTGGCCGATCCGGGGATGGCCATGGCCATGGCCTAGCAGCGTCCGGCAGATAATCCGGAGGATACTCCCGGAGGGTGGGTGCTGCCGGAATTAGGTGAAGTGGGTGTTGCCGGAGTGGGTGCTGCCGGGCGGGTATCAGTCGAGGAAACGGCGCAACTGGCGGGGGACAGCAGCCGACGCCTGCTGGCGGCGTTTCCGGTCCGCCCCGGCTGGCTCCCGCCGGTCCCGCCGGCGCGCGCTGCTGTGGGATTTGCCAGCCCGGGCGGAGAGTATCGCCCCCAGGCCGTCGATCCGTCGGATCTGTTCCCGCATCGACTCCAGATGGGCACCCAGGATAAAGGGCCAGGGACCGTCCTTCGGTGCGCCAAGCACCAGTGCCGGGAGTGACGCGTCGTCGCGGACATCCCAGGACCGGGCCACATCGGAGACGGCGATATCCCGGGCGACCCCGGCGGCCCGGAGCGTCAACGTCATGTCCTCCACTGCCGGCGCAGTCCGCGACGGGGATCCGGAGGCGAGGGTCTCAAGCGCGCAGATGAGCCCGCTCAAGACGCGCCGTTCCTGCCATAGGGCGGCGGAGAGCTCATTCGCCGCGGCCACGGGTGACCCCGGCCGCGCGGATGTTCCCGCCGAGACGGGCAGCGGTTCAGCGCCCGGGCTCCCCGGGCGAGCACGCGACGTGCCGGCGGTCCCGGACGAACACTGCTTTTCCGCTTCCATCACGATCCAAACCGCCCTTACGTTGTCAGGAAGAAATAGGCGTGGCCGGATGGCCCCCGCATTTGTCATGTTCCCGTCTTGGAATCTAGGCCCGCAGCGATGGTTCAACCACCGTAGCCATCGGGCGGAATTACCCGCGCTGCAGCGGCTGACTACTCGGACGACGCCGGCAGGTACGTATGAGGGGCAGGGGAGGGCGGTGGGCTGCAGCGCGGAGCGCCTCCCAAAATACGTGCCTGTCGCCGCGAACCCGCACGGATCGCCCGGGAGAGTCAGGTGGAGTGGCCGGCGTTCGCCTCAGGACCCGGAACCTGAAGGTGCCAGAAGGGCAGCGAGTGCCATGGCCTGCAGCAGCGGCCGCGCCCGTTTGGCGGCCATCCGGTGGCCCAGGGCGCGGACCGAATGCGGTGTCGAATTGATCAGCCCGAAGGTCGCATGGGCGCGCATCCGGAGTTCGGCAGTCTCGGTGTCCGGGTGCAGCCCGGCGAGCACGTCCACCCAGAGTTCGACGTAGCTCCGCTGCAGGCTCCGCACCTCGGCCTGGTCCTGCGCGGCAAGGCTGCTGAAGTCCCGGTCCTGGACCCGGATGACGTCCGGATTCCGCAGGGCGAAATCGACATGAAACCCGACCAGGCGGTCCAAAGCGGTGGCAGGGCCGGGGGCATCCGCGATGACCTTGCGACCGCCGTCGAGCAGATCCTGGCTGACGCTCAGCAGCAGGGCCCCCAGAACGGCCTGTTTGCCGGAGAAATGCCGGTACACGGCCGGACCGCTCACGCCCACCGCCGCACCGAGGTCTTCGAGGGAGACGCGGGTGAATCCGTCGGCGGCAAATTGGGCGGCCGCTGCCGCGAGCAGGGCCTGCCGCCGGCTTTCCTTGGCCTGGCTGCGCGGTGTGGCTTGGCTTGGGTCAGCCGTCTGGCCCGGATCGGTCGCCAGGTCTTGGTCGGCTGCCTGGTCCCGGCCGACCGGCTGGCCCTCATCGGTTGTCTGGCTTGGCTCGTTCACCGGCATATCCTCGTTCCAACTGCCGCCGGGGGTTCCCCGGTGGACATTACAGTTAACAAAGACTAACCTAAATTCCAGTTATGCGGCACTAACTGAAATGGCCGGGAGTGGCCCGCGATACGGGGCTCCGGTCCAGGGCAGAAGACGGAAGAAGTCAATGGAGACACTCGCCAGCAGGATAGATGAGGCAAGCGCCGACTTCGTCGCGAACCGCGATGCACAAGCGGGCCTGGTCCGGGAGCTCAAGGACCGCCTCGCGGCCACCGCGCTCGGCGGGCCCGAGGCC
>JBFGBS010000580.1:0-2061 GCA_041567475.1 Arthrobacter sp. | reverse complement strand
TGCCGGTCAATGGTCTCCCCGCGGGTCTGGTCCGCGGCGCGCATGCCGGCCAGGACGCGAGCCGTCTCGTAGTAGTAGTACAGGTATTCGTTCGGGAGGGCACCGAGCCCGGCGAGGACCCCGGGCGCGAACAGCCGGCCTTCCTCGAAGCCGGCCAGGGCGCCGGGGTCCGCGAGCAGATCCGGCAGCACGTCCCGCCCGCCGGATTCCAGCCGGTACAGCCAGCCCAGGTGGTTCAGCCCGTAGTAGCCCACGCCGTCGAGCCGTCCTTCCGGCAGCGCGACGCCGGCGGCGCGGGCGGCGCGGTACACCAGACCGCTCGCCGAATCACAGATGCCCACCACCTTCCCGCCGAGCACGGGAACCAGCGCCTCGGTGACCATCCCTGCCGGATTCGTGAAGTTCAACAACCACGCATCGGGGCAGCCGCGCCGCATTTCCGCGGCCAGCTCCAGCATCGCGGGGATGGTGCGCAGCGCATAGGAAATGCCGCCGGCGCCGGTGGTCTCCTGGCCGAGGAGCCCCAGTCCGAGCGCGATCCGCTCGTCGGCGGTCCGGCCGGCGGTGCCGCCGGGCCGGATCGCGGCGAAGACCATGTCGGCGCCGTCGAGGGCCTCCGGCAGGCCGGCCGCAATGCGGACCCGCGGGGGAGCGGATGCCGGGGCGGAGCGTCCGGCCAGGGACGCCAGGACCGCCTCGATGGCGGCCAGCCGGCCGGCATCGACGTCGTACAGCACCAGCTCCCGGACCAGCCCGGCGAAGGGAGCCGAACACAGTGCCCGGTAAATCAGCGGGACCCGGAAGCCGCCGCCGCCTGCAATGGTGAGCCGCATGGGGAGAGTCTATGCGCTGCCGTGCCCCGGGCGCCCGGGCACCGCATCCGGACAGGTCCGCGGCCCGCGCCGGTGCCTTTCGCCGGGTTCGGTGACAGCGTAGTGTGCGGTACATGAACGCGACCCCGACCCGGCGTTTTGACCCGCTCGCCGCCGTCCGCAGCCCCGCGGCGGGGGGATTCGACCTGCTCCTGACCGGCACGGTCTTCCAGGACATTATTTTCACCGGGCTGCCGCACGCGCCGCGCGCCGGAACCGAAGTCTGGAGCGAGGGCATGGGCAGCTGCCCCGGCGGGGTGGCAAACCACGCCATCGCGGCGTCCCGGCTGGGGCTGCGCACCGGACTCGCGGCGGCCTTCGGGGACGACGGCTACGGTGACTACAACTGGAAAATCCTGGCCGAACAGGAACACGTTGACCTGTCCCTGTCCCGCCGCATCCCCGGCTGGCACTCGCCCGTGACCGTGTCCCTGAGCGTGGATAAGGACCGCTCGATGATCACGCACGGGCACCCGGCGCCCGTGTCCGCCACCGAGCTGATCGGCAACCCGCCGCCGGCGCTCGCCGCCGTGGCCGGACTGGACGAGGAACTGGAACCGTGGGCGGTGGAGGCCCACAAAGCGGGAGTCCGGCTCTTCGGCGACGTCGGCTGGGACCCCACCGGCGCGTGGGCGCCGGCCCGCCTGGAAAACCTCAAATACTTCCACGCCTTTATGCCCAACCAGCGGGAGGCCATGGCGTTTACCGGCAGCGACGACCCGTGGTCGGCCCTGTATGCGCTCGCGGACAAGGTCCCCGTGGCCGTGGTGACACTCGGGGCCCAGGGTGCCATGGCCGTGGATTCCGTCACCGGCGAGGAGGAGTGGGTCCCGTCGCTTCCGGTCGCCGCCTACGATCCCACCGGAGCCGGGGACTGCTTCGGCGCCGCCTTCATCGTGGGCTGCCTGGCCGGCTGGCCGCTGGGGGACCGGCTCCGGTTCGCGAACCTGTGCGCCTCCCTCGCCGTCAAGGAGGTCGGCGGCTCGCTCGCCGCGCCGGGGTGGGGCGACATCGCCGACTGGTGGCAGCGGGTCAACGAACGCAAGGAACGCCAGAGCAGCCAGTGGCTGCGCCGGTTCTGCTTCCTGGCCGAGATTCTGGGAGAAGTCCCGCCGGAGGCGCAACGGCGTGCGTCGGCGACCATCGCGCATCTGTCCGACGCCTAGGACGACGCCGGGAGGCCGGCGGC
>JBFGBS010000579.1:0-2063 GCA_041567475.1 Arthrobacter sp. | reverse complement strand
GAACTGCTGCGGCAGGCGGACTTCGCCATGTACATTGCAAAGCGCGGCGGCAAGGGCCGCTATCAGCTCTTCGACGCCCAGGACTACGACACGATGTCCCACCGCGCCGCCCTGCGGGCTGACCTGCCGGCGGCGGTGCCCGCGGGCCAGCTGGGCCTCGATTACCAGCCGGTGGTCGACCTGGGGTCCGGCGCCGTCGTCGGGGTGGAAGCCCTGGTGCGCTGGGACCACCCGACGTTCGGACGCCTGGCGCCGGATGAGTTCATCCTGCTCGCCGAAGAGACCGGGGACATTGACGCGATCGGAGGGTGGGTCCTGGAGACGGCCAGCCGCCAGGTGGCCAGCTGGCGGCGCTCCATGAGCCACTGCGAGGATCTGTGGGTTTCGGTCAACCTGTCCGCCCTGCAGCTGACCAGCGCCAGGAACCTGGCCCGCCTCGAGGGCATCCTGACGGATCCGGACGTCCAGGCGGACCGGGTGGTCCTCGAAGTCACCGAAACGGCCCTCGCGACGAGTGTGGACGGCGGGATCGCGGCGATCAACCGGCTCAAAAGCTTCGGTGTCCGCATTGCCATCGATGATTTCGGCACGGGCTACTCCTCCTTGAGCACGCTGGCCGCCTTGCCGGCTGACATCCTTAAAGTGGACCGCTCCTTCCTGACCGGGCAGACCACAGCCGGGCCGGCGGGCGCCATGCTCGAGGGCATCCTGGGCCTTGCCGGGAAGCTCCAACTCGAGGTGATTGCCGAGGGTATCGAGGACCTGGAGCAACTTGACCTGCTGCGCCGGCTGGGCTGCGGCATGGGCCAGGGATACTTCCTGGCCTCGCCGGGCCCGTCTCCGGTGATTGAAGCGCTCCTCGCCGCCGGCTCGGGGCGTCGGGCACCTGACCTCTCCTAGCATGCGGCGAGGGGGCATGATGGAAGCATGAGTGCCACTGATGCGCCTGTCACCCTCAGGGTCGGAGACGCCTCCCTCTCCGCGGTGTTCGCCCGGCCCGCGACCCCGGAGGCAACCGTTGTCCTTGCCCACGGGGCCGGAGCCGGGATGGACCATCCGTTCCTGCAGGGGTTTACGGGAGCCTTGAACGACGACGGTTTCGCGACGCTGCGTTTCAACTTTCCCTACCGCGAAGCCGGGCGCAGATTCCCGGACCGGCCGCCTGCAGCGATCACTGCGTGGCGGGCGGCGATGGACGCCGCCGCGTCCCTGGCCGGCGATGCGCCGCTGTGGGCCGCCGGTAAATCATTCGGCGGACGCATGGCCTCGATGGCGGTTGCCGAAGGCATGACCGCCGCCGGACTCGTCTTCCTCGGCTACCCGCTGCATCCGCCGGGCAAACCGGAAAAGCTCCGCGACGAACACCTCTACGGGCTGGCGCTGCCCATGCTCTTCCTCCAGGGCGAGCGTGACACCTTCGCGACCCCGGAACTGCTGGAAGCCGTGGTCGCGCGGATCGGCACCACCGCCACGCTGCAGTGGCTCGCCGGGGCCGACCACTCCTTCGCTGTCGCGGGCCGCAAACGCGGTCCCGAGGAAACAGGGGCCTCCCTGGCGGCGCCTGTGGCCGCTTTCCTGCGCGCACACACCTGACCCGGGCTTACAGCCACGCGCTCCGGCGCAGCGGCGGTTCGGCACCGCCCGGGCGCTGTGCGAGGACCTGGTTCACCCCCGTCAGTCCGGACTCAAAACCCAGTGCGCTCGAGGCCATGTAGAGCCGCCACACCCGCGCGCGGCCCGCGCCCACATCCTGCGCTGCCTCATCCCACCGTTCCTCGAGATTGCGCACCCAGGCCCGGAGCGTCAACGCGTAGTGCCGCCGCAGCGCCTCAACGTCGAGGACCTCGAAGCCGCCGGCTTCGAGCGCACCGATCATCTCGGCGAGACTGATCATCTCGCCGTCGGGAAACACGTACCGCGGGAGGAAGGAATCCGGGTCCGGCGCGGTCCGACCGGCGTTCCAGGAGATGGCATGGTTGAGCAGCCGGCCACCGGGCCGCAGCAATCCATACAGGTGGGTGACATAGCCGGGCGTTTCCGAACGGCCAACGTGCTCGGACATG
>JBFGBS010000578.1:0-2064 GCA_041567475.1 Arthrobacter sp. | reverse complement strand
GCCGTGCCCACGCCATGGACCCAGCGCTTCCGGGTGGCCGGGCGGTTGGCCGCGGCCGGGATCAACACCGGAGCCACCGCGGCGTAGTATGCCAGCACGTCGGCCTTGGTGGTCCCGGTCTCCGGATAGATCACCTTGTCCAGATTGGTGACCACGAGCTCCCGGCCCGCCACCCGCACGCGCTGCTTCCCGCCCGCCGGCGCACCGCCCTCAGGCATGGGTCTTCACCTCCGCAGAACTCTGATGTTCACTTGATCCATGAGAGCCATCTGGAAAGGCGCCATTGCGTTCGGGCTGGTCAACGTGCCGGTGAAGGTGTACGGCGCCACCGAAGACCACGACATCAGCCTGCATCAGGTGCATAACGCCGACGGCGGCCGGATCCGCTACCAGCGCCGCTGCGAAGTGTGCGGGAACATCGTTGAGTACGAGGACATCGACAAGGCGTACGAGGAGGACGGCAGGACCGTGGTCCTGAGCCGAGAAGAGCTCAAGTCCGTCCCGGCCGAAAACAGCCGCGAGATCGACGTGGTGCAGTTCGTGCCGGCGGAGCAGCTTGACCCGATCATGTTTGAAAAGAGCTACTACCTCGAACCCGACGCCAAATCGCCCAAGGCCTACGTGCTGCTGCGCCGGGCGCTGGAGGACACGGACCGCGTGGCCATTGTCCAGTTCGCGCTGCGGGAAAAAACCCGGCTGGGGGCCCTGCGGGTCCACGGGGATGTGATCATGCTGCAGTCCCTGCTGTGGGCCGACGAGGTCCGGGAAGTCAGTTTTCCGGCCCTTGAGACCTCGCCGCGGATTTCCGCCCAGGAGCGGGAAATGTCCGCGGCGCTGGTGGAATCGATGGCTGCCGATTTCGAACCGGACCAGTTCACCGACGACTACCAGCTGCAATTGCGCCAGCTTATTGAGGCGAAACTGGAGAAGGGCGAGTCCCTGGACACCGAGGAGACGTTCGGGACGCCTGCTGAGGGGGACGCCGACAGCGAAGTGGTCGACCTGATGGAAGCGCTCAAGCGGAGCCTTGAGAAAAAGCGGGGCGCGGCCACCGGGGCCGGGACGGCCGCTCCGGCCAAGAAGGCCGCGGCCAAGTCCGCCACCAAACCGGCCGGCAAGACGGCGTCGGGGTCCGCAGCCAAAGCCGCCCCCCGGGGTGCCGCGAAAGCCGCCCCCAAGGCCGCGAAAAAGGCAACGCGCAAGGGTGCCTGACGAACCGGCGCCGGCGGCCACCGGGATCAGGAATTCCTGAGGGCGGAAATCAGCTCGCTCTTCTTCTTCGCCGAGTACCCCGTGAGGCCGATTTCCTTGGCGCGGGCCTTGAGTTGGGGCACCGTCCAGTCCTCGTAGTCCCCGGCGGCGCCGCCTTTGCGGCCGACCGCCGAACGGCCCTGCTTCGCGGCGGCGTTGGAGATGCGTGCGGCCTTCTGCTTGGAGGCGCCGTCGTCGCGCAATTCCTGGTAGAGCTCCGGATCCTTGATGCTGGGGCTCTCTGCTCCGGCGTTCTTCTTGGGCATCGCGGTTTCCTTCCGCCAAGGACGCTTGATGTCGCAGGCATGTGGTGCGGCGGTTCCAAACTAGCGGCGGGGCGTAGCAAAGACAAGAGGCTGCCCAGGGCGCTCATGAGGGCGCTTATGCAGGCGCAGCGGGGGCGCATAACACGGGAGGCCCGGCGGCACCCCTAGGGGTGCAGCCGGGCCTCCGGTGACTTGCTGTGCTGCTATTACGCGTCGTGGTCCGTCTCAAGGATCTGCACGAGGTGATCGAGGGCCGCGTCGGCGCCGTCGCCCTCGGCGCGCAGCACCACTACTTCGCCGTGCGAAGCGCCGAGGCTCATCAGCGACAGGATGCTGGCGGCATCCATTGCCTCGTCGGCCGGCTCGCCTGCGCGGGCGATCGTGATTTCGAGATCGAACTCGCCGGCTGCTTCTGCGAAGATAGCGGCCGGGCGGGCGTGCAGCCCTACGCGGCTGGCGATGGTGGCGTTGCGTTCGGTCATTTCTGCTCCTTGGGATCAGCGGTGAGGTGGTGGTCCAGAATCTTTTCCCGGCGGCGTTAGACGGT
>JBFGBS010000577.1:0-2067 GCA_041567475.1 Arthrobacter sp. | reverse complement strand
GGCGTCATCATGTTCCTCGCCGCCTGGTTCCCGAACAAGGTCCGCGTCAAGATGTTCGCGATCTTCTACCTGGCCCAGCCCTTCTCCCAGATGATGGGCGCGCCGCTGTCCGGCTGGCTGATCAACATCGGTGACCAAGTGCCCGGTGTCCACGGCTGGCAGGTCATGTTCTTCGTCGAGGGCATGCTGGCGGTCGTCGCCGGCATCGCGGCGTTTTTCTTCCTGATCAACAGCCCGCAGGACGCCAAATTCCTGAACAAGGACGAGAAGCGTGCGCTCCTGGAAGTCATGGCCCTCGAGGACACGCTCAAGGAAGAATCCGGCCCGCGCGGTGTGCTCGCGGCGATGAAGCACGGCAAGGTCTGGTACTTCACCATCATCTACTTCTGCCTCCAGGTGGCCGTCTACGGCGTCACGTTCTACCTGCCGCAGCAGGTCGCCCAGCTGACCGGCCAGAAAGTCGGCTTGGCCGTGGGCCTGATGGCCGCCATCCCGTGGTTCTTCGGCCTCTTCGCCTGCTACTTCATCGGCCGGGCTGCCAACACGGTCCTCCGCCGGCGGAACTGGGGCACCGGGCTGTTCCTCTCCACCGGGCTCTGCATCTTCGGGTCCGCCTGGGCCGGCGCCAACCACGCTCCCGCCCTGGGCATCATCTTCATCACCCTGGCCGTCTGCAGCTTCCTGTCCATCGGTCCGATCGCCTGGTCCTTCCCGACGGCGTTCCTCACCGGCACCGCCGCGGCCGCAGGAATCGGCCTGATCAACTCGCTCGGCAACCTCGGCGGCTTCGTGGCCCCGATCTTGCGGACCTCGGTCAATGAGATCACCGCCTCGGAGACCGGAACCATGGGCATCTACGCTCTCGGTGTGCTGCCGTTCGTGGCCGCGGCGATGATGTTCGCCACCCGGCGGTTCAAGAACAAGGCCGACGAGCTGCTGGAACAGTAACCCTCTCCGGATCAGCTCTCCAGGCTCCAGCAGAAAGCACCAAACAATGCAGCAGCCCCACCCCCGGACCACCAACGGCACCATCATGGTGGGCGTCAGCGCCAAAATGTACCTGGGCTACCGAGACAGCCTGGACTGGCTGGAGCAGCTGCGCCGCGAAGTGGACACCCGCCCGGCCCTCAAAGCCGGGCGGGGGCGGGTTGTCCCGTTTGTCATCCCGTCCTTCCCCGTCCTGCCCGCCGCCGCCACGCTCCTGGCCGGGTCCGCGCTGCTGCTCGGCGCCCAGAACTGCGGCTGGGCGGATGGGCCCTGGACCGGGGAGACCGCCCCTTCGATGCTGGCCGAACTCGGCGTCAGCCTGGTCGAGATCGGCCACGCCGAACGCCGGCAGCACTTCGGCGAGGACAACGTCATGATTGCCCGCAAGGTCACCGCCGCCGCAGCCGCAGGCCTGACGCCCCTGCTCTGCGTGGGGGAGCCCGGCGCCGGCGCGGCGGCCGGCGCCGCGGACTTTGTGTTCGGCCAGATCGAGGCAGCCGTGGCCCGCGACTGGACCCTGGCCGGACGGCTCGTAATTGCGTACGAACCCGTCTGGGCCATCGGTGCTCCGGAACCCGCAGCCGCCGGGTACGTGTCCGACGTCGTCCGGCTGCTCCGGGACCGGCTTCGCGTCCTCGGGGTGCGGGAGCTGCCGGTGATCTACGGCGGCTCAGCCAAGCCCGGGCTGCTGCCGGCGCTCGACGGCGTCTCCGGCCTGTTCCTGGGCCGCTTCGCCCACGATCCCGCGAACTTCGGCAAGGTCCTGGACGAGGCACTGACCCTTGACCTGCGCCTGCGGTTAGGGCCTGTCCCAGCGCCGTGACACCAGCTGCCGGGCAATCCGGAAATGCGCCGGCATGACAGCCTCCGTTATGCTTTCGTTATGCAATTTGGGGAGCGCTCCGTTGCGGGCGTGCAGGAAAACAAACTACACGCGCTGACCAGCCTGCGGTTTTTCGCCGCCCTACTGGTGGTCATGCACCACACCTTCCGGGACCTCGTCACCGTGCCGGGGCTCTCGGACGTGGTCTGGCTGGGGACCGTGGGGGTGAGCTTCTTCTTCGCGCTATCCGGCTTCGT
>JBFGBS010000576.1:0-2071 GCA_041567475.1 Arthrobacter sp. | reverse complement strand
GGTCTTGTAACCGATGTCGAGCAGAACTTCATCGCGGTCGACCTTGACGACGGTACCTTCGACGAGGTCTCCGTCGTTGAAGTACTTGATGGTGGCGTCGACTGCTGCGAGGAAGTCCTCAGCGGTACCGATGTCGTTAATCGCGACTACGGGGGTACCGGGCTTCTCGGTGGAGGTGATGGTCATGTAGTAGGGGCTCCGTTGTGGATAGTGAGTCGGTCAGGCGGACCGCTTGTCCCGCATTATGGAACGCAGGCAAAGATTTCGGCCGATCACGTGGATTGTGGCCGGGTCATCCTGATTTGTGGATTTGAAGATACGCGCACGTAATGCACGCCCGTTTAGTCTAGTCGCTTCCTTTACCCCCGGTCAAAGCGCCGCGGCCGTCCGCGCGCCGCAAAATCACGCCGCAATGCGAGTCCGGCCGGGGCCTAGAAATGCGTCAGGCAGTGCGGTGCGCGTTCGACGGCGAACATGCGGGCGGCTAGGAACGCCGCCCCCGGCGTCTGCTCGTTGATGCGTCCCGACGCCGCCAGCGTGACCGGGTGCACGCCGCCGAGATAGATGGAGGACAGCGCGGAGACGTCCAGCCGAAGATCCGCCGCGGCGCCGTCGGCGTCCGTGACGGCGCCGGCCCCTCCGCTCACCTCCAGCGCGAAGGTTCCGCCGGCGAGGCCGAGCGGGTCGGCCACGTCCAGCACGAGCCGCCCGTCGGCAGGATAACGACGCGCCGCCAAGGCTTTTTGGACGTCCAGCACCCGGAGCCAGAGCATGTCCCGGGCCTCGGAGGCGTCGACGCAGCGGGGATCAACCAGCGCCCAGGGCAGCGGATCATCCACCGGAGCCGCTGACCACGTGACCCGCTCCACCAGGTCGATGGCACCGAGATACTGCCACAGTTCCAGGTAGGCGGCCGGGGTTGCCGCCACGAAATCGACCACGTCCATCGTGTGCGGGGTGCTGGAGAAGCCCTTGAACTTGTAGGACACGTAGCCGTCCACGCCGCCGTCGGGTCCGTAATGCAACGCCACTTTGACCTTCGGGTCCTCGCCCCCGTCGCGGCCGACCAGTCCCGAGGCGAGCTGCCGGTAGAACTCGTGCCGGCCAATGGAACCGGGCGTGACACTGTGCAGGCGGTCAAAGACGTCCGGCGCCAACTCCAGGAGGACCGAGGGATCGGCCACCTCGACACTGCCGACCGGGGTGTGCCGCAGGACAAACCGTGCCGTGGTGTCCACCGTGAGCGACTGCTCGGACGTCGCGACGCCGTAGCCGAAGCGGCCATAGATCGAAGCCTCCGAGGCGGTGAGTGCCGCCATCGCGAGGCCTTCCTGCCGGGCCAGGGCCAGTTCCTCGACCATCATGCGGCGCAGCAGCCCCCGGCGCCGGTGCGAGGTCCGCACGGTCACGTTGGTCACGAGCCGGGTATCCAGGAGGCGGCCGAAGCCGATGTTCAGCGTCCGGTCCATGGTCCCGAACGTGGCGACCGGCACTTCGGCACCGAGCGCGTGGCCGGCGACGGGCCCCCGCTGGTAAACACCGGTCATCATCCGACGGTCGGCCCGGTCCATCTCGAGGGCCTTTTCGACCCGTTCGTCGCTGCGGCGGGCTTCGTGGAAGCCAAAGTCGACCGCGCGCTTCCACGCGACAGACTCCGGGTAGGCCGGTTCGCCTATGGCGGCCGGTTCGAAGCGACGGATTTCATAGTCTCCCTGCGGATTCAGCACGGGCCGAGCCTAGCCAAGCTTTCCCGCGGCCACCAGCCCCACCCGCACCCGTGCCCGCACCGCCGAATTTCCCGACCACTACGTGACGGAATTCAAGAACGCGGACTCTATCGAATACGCTCTCATTCCGTATCTCATCACTGCACCTGAAATTTTATCGAGGACGAATGCAAACATCTCAAGCGGAACAAAAACCCGACACATCCCTACTCAAGGTCCTGGGCAACTGGGACGCCCTGGCGCTGGGCTTCGGCGCCATGATCGGCTTCGGCTGGGTGGTCCTCACCGGCGGCTGGATAGCCTCGGCCGGCACCATGGGGGCGGTCCTGGCCATGCTCACCGGC
>JBFGBS010000575.1:0-2072 GCA_041567475.1 Arthrobacter sp. | reverse complement strand
TCCCGGGCCGTCTCCGACGGGCGCACCGGGCTGCTGATCGAGGGCCACAAGGCCGGCGACTGGGCCGACGCCTTCGAGGCCCTCTACGATGACCCCGAGACCCGGGCGGACATGGGCCGCGCGGCCGCGGTGCAGGCGCAGGGCTTCGGCTGGCAGCGTACGGCCGGCATCACGCTGGAAAGCTACCAGGCCGCGGTGGGACAATACCGCGGCGGACCCGCGGCGCGGGCGGCCGGCGCACCCTAGACCAGCACACCCCGGACCAGCACCCCCTGGATCCGACCATCCGCCGTCGCCACCCGCCGACGTCACGAGCCGAAGGACAACGATGCCCTCCTCACCCGCTCCCGGGAATGCCGTTCCGGGCGACCTCGAAATCGCCCGCAATGCCGTGATGAAGCCCATCTCGGAGATCGCCGCCGCCGCCGGCATCAATGCCGAGGCCGTGGAGTTCTACGGCCGCTACAAGGCCAAGATTGATCCGGCAAAACTCGCCGCGCCGGTGCGGGCCCCCGGCAAGGTGGTCCTCGTCTCGGCCATGTCGCCCACGCCTGCCGGGGAAGGGAAGTCCACGACCACGGTGGGGCTCGCCGATTCCCTCTCCCGTGCCGGGCACCGGGTCATGATCGCCCTGCGTGAGCCCTCGCTCGGGCCCGTGCTGGGCATGAAGGGCGGCGCGACGGGCGGCGGGTACTCCCAGGTCCTGCCCATGGACGAAATCAACCTGCACTTCACCGGCGACTTCCATGCCATCACGTCCGCGAACAACGCACTGATGGCCCTGGTGGACAACCACATCTTCCAGGGCAACGAGCTCGGCATCGACCCGCGCCGCCTGACCTTCAAACGGGTGCTGGACATGAACGACCGCGCCCTCCGCGAGGTGGTGATCGGCCTCGGCGGCCCCGCCCAGGGCGTTCCGCGTCAGGACGGCTTCGACATCACGGTCGCCTCGGAAATCATGGCCGTCTTCTGCCTGGCCGCCGACCTCGCGGACCTCCGGGAGCGGCTGGGGCGCATCACCTTCGGCTACACCTATGACCGGCAACCGGTCACGGTGGCCGACCTCGGCGTCCAGGGCGCCCTGACCCTGCTGCTGAAGGAAGCGCTCAAGCCGAACCTGGTGCAGACCATTGCGGGCACCCCGGCCCTGGTCCACGGCGGCCCGTTCGCGAACATCGCGCACGGCTGCAACTCCCTGATCGCCACCCAGACGGCGCGGCGCCTGGCCGACATCGTGGTCACCGAGGCCGGGTTCGGCGCCGATCTGGGCGCGGAAAAGTACCTGGACATCAAGGCCCGGGTGGCCGACGTCGCCCCGGCGGCCGTGGTGCTGGTGGCGACCGTGCGCGCGCTCAAGATGCACGGCGGCGTCGCCAAGGACGAGCTGACCGTGCCCGATGTGCAGGCGCTGGCGGACGGCGTCGTCAATCTCCAGCGCCACATCCGCAACGTCCGGAAGTTCGGCATCGTCCCGGTCGTGGCGGTCAACAGGTTCGTCACCGATACCCAGGCGGAGCTGGACTGGCTGCTGGACTGGTGCGCCGCCGAGGGTGTCCCGGCGGCCGTGGCGGATGTCTGGGGCCGCGGCGGGGGCGGCGACGGCGGTGACGAGCTTGCCGCCAAGGTGGCCGAGGCCATCGAGGCGCCGCACGATTTCAGGCACCTCTACCCGCTGGACCTGCCGGTGGACGAGAAGATCCGCACGATCGTGCGGGAGGTCTATGGTGCCGACGGGGTGGATTTCTCCGTGCCGGCGCTCCGGCGGCTGGCCGAGATCGAGAAGAACGGCTGGTCCGGCCTGCCGGTCTGCATGGCCAAGACACAGTACTCGTTCAGCGATGACGCCACCCGGCTGGGCGCGCCCACGGGATTCACCGTCCATGTCCGGGACCTGATCCCCAAAACGGGAGCCGGCTTCATCGTGGCCTTGACCGGTGCGGTGATGACCATGCCGGGCCTTCCCAAGGTCCCGGCGGCGCTGCGGATGGACGTCGACGCCGCCGGCAACCCGGTAGGCCTCTCCTAGCCCGGAAACACGGACGCTCCCCCACGAACAACGTGAGGGAGCG
>JBFGBS010000574.1:0-2080 GCA_041567475.1 Arthrobacter sp. | reverse complement strand
CGCCCAGACCCTGCACGCCACCGGCTACGCCATGGGCATCCAGAACGACGGCGCCGACTCGGTGGCCGTTGCGTATTTCGGTGACGGCGCCACGAGCGAAGGCGACGTCAGCGAGGCCATGGTCTTCGCGGCGAGCTTCCAATCTCCGGTGATCTTCTTCTGCCAGAACAACCACTGGGCCATCTCCGAACCCGTGACATTGCAGTCCCACATCCAGCTCGCCGACCGGGCCGCAGGCTTCGGCATCCCGAGCGTACGGGTGGACGGCAACGACGTCCTAGCCGTGATGGCGGCTACCCGGATGGCGGTGGACCGCGCCCGCCACGGCGGCGGACCGACCTTCATCGAGGCAGTCACCTACCGGATGGGCCCGCACACGACGGCGGACGACCCCACCCGCTACCGCGACGCCAACGAGCTCGAGGACTGGGCCGGCAAAGACCCGATTGCCCGGCTGAAGTCCCTGCTTGCGGGCAAGGGGCTGCTCAGCGAGGCACTCGAAGCCGGAGTTTCCGCCAAGGCCGACGCCGTGGCCAAGGAAATGCGCGCCGGCTGCATCGGCATGGCCGAACCCGAGCCGATGGACATCTTCAAGCACGTCTACAGCACCCCCCACTCCGTGCTTGACCGCCAGCAGGAGCATTACTCCCGCTACCTGGCGACCTTCGATGATCCCTCCGAGGCCGCTGCCGCCGACGGCGGCGACCAATATTCCAGCTACGTGGCCTCCACCGGCGATCCCGAAGAGGCCGCTTCCGAAGAAGGTGCACGCTGATGACGCAGATGACATTCGCCCGAGCAATCAATTCGGGCCTGCGCAAGTCCCTCGAGCATGATCCCAAGGTGGTCCTCCTGGGCGAGGACATCGGGACCCTCGGCGGCGTGTTCCGCGTGACGGACGGACTGCAGAAAGACTTCGGGAAGCACCGGGTCGTGGACACCCCGCTCGCGGAATCCGGCATCATGGGTACCGCCGTCGGCCTGGCCTACCGCGGCTACCGCCCGGTGGTGGAGATCCAGTTCGACGGGTTCATCTACCCCGGGTTCGACCAGATCGTCTGCCAGGTCGCCAAACTCCACTACCGGACCCAGGGCGCGGTGAAGATGCCCATCACCATCCGCGTCCCGTTCGGCGGCGGCATCGGCTCGCCCGAACACCACTCCGAATCACCGGAAGCGTATTTCACACACACCTCCGGCCTGCGCGTGGTCAGCGTCTCCAACCCGCAGGATGCCTACACAATGATCCAGCAGGCCATCGCCTCCGATGACCCGGTCCTGTACTTCGAACCCAAGCGCCGCTACCACGACAAGGGCGAGGTGGATGAGACCCGGGACCTGTCCGCCGCGCTGTCCCTGGAACAGGCACACGTCGTGACCGAGGGTAAAGACGTAACACTCGTGGCGTACGGACCGCTCGTCAAAACCGCCCGCGATGCCGCCCTGGCCGCCGAAGACGACGGCATTTCCGTCGAGGTCATTGACCTGCGGTCGCTGGCGCCGGTGGACTTCGCGACCGTTGAGGCGTCCGTGCGGAAGACCGGCCGGCTCGTCATCACGCATGAGGCAGGCCAGTCCGGCGGTGTCGGCGCGGAGGTGGCCGCCAGCATCACCGAACGCTGCTTCTACCATCTGGAAGCGGCACCGGTCCGGGTCACCGGCTTCGACATCCCGTACCCCTACTCCAAGCTGGAAATGCACCATTTGCCGGGCCTGGACCGGATCCTGGACGGGGTCGACCGTGCCATGGGCCGCCCCAACTCCCTGAGCGGGCTGGAAGGATGAGCGCGACCATGATCAAGGAATTCAGGCTCCCGGATCTCGGTGAAGGCCTCACCGAATCGGAAATCGTCAGCTGGAAGGTCGGGGTGGGGGATACCGTCGCGCTCAACCAGGTTATTGCCGAGGTGGAGACGGCCAAGGCCGTAGTGGAACTTCCGTCCCCGTTCGCGGGAGTGGTCACCGCCCTGCACGAGCAGCCGGGCAGCGTGGTGGAGGTCGGCAAGCCGATCGTCTCCTTCGAGATTGAGGACGACGGCGCCGGAGCAGGCAAGCGGGAGCCGAACCTGGTGGGTTACGG
>JBFGBS010000573.1:0-2081 GCA_041567475.1 Arthrobacter sp. | reverse complement strand
GGTGTCCCTCGCGGACTACCGCGGCCGGAACGTCATCGTGTACTTCTACCCGCAGGCCGCAACGCCGGGCTGCACCACCGAGGCGTGCGATTTCCGCGACAGCCTCGCGTCCCTGCAGAACTCCGGCTATGAGGTCCTGGGCATTTCCCCCGACGGCGTGGACGCCCTGGCCGGCTTCAGCGCCGGCTTCGGGCTGACCTTCCCGCTCCTGGCCGACGAGGACCACGCCGTGGCCCTCGCCTACGGCGCGTGGGGCGAGAAGCTGGTCGACGGCGAAATCACGGAAGGCCTCGTCCGGTCCACCGTCGTCGTCGATCCCGACGGCAACGTCACCCTCGCGCAGTACCAGGTGAAGGCCCAGGGCCACGTGGCGGCGCTGAAGCAGGAACTGGGCCTCTAAACCCTCGCCACGCGCCCGCACCACTGGGTAGGCTCGGTCCCACAGCGCCGGGCGATCCGGCCGGACCTAAGGCGGATACATCGTGGCAGACGGCACCAAGCAGGATCCCTGGACCCTCACCACCGCACCGGGCACCTCGGAGTATTCGATGTACCGGGACGAGGAATCCGAGCCGCCCGCACTGGTCTGCCAGGTGGGGTCAACCACGCTGAAATACCACCTCCGGGCCATCGAGGACCTGCACGCCTGGCTGTCGGGGCAGGAGGGTTGGGTTCCGCTCGGCGCAGCCGACGAAAACAAGCCCGCCGCCGAGGGAACCGTTGAGGCGTGGGGCCGCGACCCGGCCAACCCGGTGGGCGGCTGGTACGGGCTGCGGAAGGGCTACCGCGGCAGGTTCGGGATGTACCTGCCGCCGCTGCTGGAGGAGCTGGGGCTGGTCGAGCTCACCCACGACAAGCGCAACAACAGCGTCCGGGCCGTCAGCGGCGCGGCGCCGGGACCCGCCGCCTAGCTACGCCACAGTCCCCGGCTACGCAACAGTCCCGGCCGCAACGGTGGCCGTCGACCGCAGCCGGAGGGCGCCGTCGTGCCAGTAGCGGCCCAGCAGCTGGAAGACTTCGGAGCGGATCAGGTCCCGCGCGGCCGGCTCCGCCTTGCCCAGGCCGATCACCACGGGGGCGGCCACGTCGGTCATGAACTCCCAGTAGGTTTCCGCGGACGGCAGCACCAGGTCCGAGCTGATCTTCCGTTCGCCGACCTCCACGAGCCCGGCAGCGCTGAAAAACCGGCTCAAATACCCGTGCGCGGCGCAGCGGAAGGGCCCGGGGGCGTCGGCGGGCGGGACGGGCAGTTCGGCATGGCGTGCGATGGTGCCCAGGATGAGGCTCGCCCACGGGTTTTCCGCCGCCCGGGCCCAGACGGACGCCACAATCCGGCCGCCGGGCCGCGTCACGCGCACCAGTTCGGCCAGGGCCGCGGACATGTCCGGGAAGAACATGAATCCGAACCGGCACAGCACGGTATCGAATGCCGCGTCGGCGAAGGGCAGCGCGGTCACATCGCAGACGACGGTGCGGACGTTGTCCAGCCGGCGCACCTCCGCCTTCTCCGCTGCGACGCGCAGCATTCCTGTTGAAATGTCCACCAGGACCACCCGGGCGGCGGGCAGCATCGCGGCCGCGGTCAGTCCCGGTTCCCCGGTGCCGGAGGCGACGTCGATGATCCGGGCATCCGGGCGGAGCCGGGCCTCCTCGAGCATGGCGTCCCCGTAGGGCCCGTGCCAGCCCAGGACTTCGGCGTCCCATTTCCGCCACCCGGCCGAGAACTGGTCCCAGATTTTCCGCTGTTCATCGGGGACGGGGCCGGCTGCGGCTGACATGGCGGTTCCTTTAGCGTTCGTCGCCCTCCCCCACGCCCAGTCTGCCCCGGGAACCGGCCCCGATCAATGACCCCTCGCTCCGGCTGTGCCCCCGCGCGCCGCCGGATACACCCGGTCCGGACCGGGCAGTAGGGTTAACCCATGTCTTCCCTTGAATCCCATGGACCTTCCGGCGACGACGCCCAGCGCGGGGGTGCCGGCAAGGATCCGGCCGGCGGGCCCGAGCGGCGTGAAGTCACGGTGCGCCGTGCGCCGCGCTATGTGCCGTTCCTGATCCTTGGCGGACTCCTCGGCATCGCGGTG
>JBFGBS010000572.1:0-2082 GCA_041567475.1 Arthrobacter sp. | reverse complement strand
GGGACTCGGCCCAATTCACCCCGCAACTACTCGCCGCCGGCGGACCGGACAACGCGTGGAGCCCGACGCCGGGCGAGTCCCAGATCGCGTACGGCGTGGACTCGCGGGTCCAAGGACTCGTGGCCACCGCGAAGGCGGCCGGCGCCCCGGGCCTGCTGGACCTTGCCGCCGTTTCGGCAGGGTGGTTCTTCGGCGCCAACCCCAGCGGCGCGCCGGCGTACAACCCCGCCACCGGTACCGCCATCGACGGCATCGAACCCGACGGCCGGGTCAACCCCAACTCCGGCGCCGAATCGACGATCCATGCACTGCTGACCATGCTGGCCCTCGACGCCGAGCCGGCGCTGAAGGCGCGGGCACTGGGTATCAGCCGCACGGTCTCAACGCACGGACTCAGCGTTGTCGAGGCTGAATCCGGCACGATCACCGGTCCCGGCCAGATCGTGCGTCCGGACTCGGCCTGGACCGGAGAAGCCAACCTCTCCGGCGGAGCCTATGTTGCTTTGTCTGCCGGAGGGTCCCTGGCCGTCCCGCTGCCGGCCGCCGACGAGCCCCGCAACCTCTACCCGATCATCAACCAGGGGATCAGCCCCTCCGGCAGCACGTCCTGGACCTCAAGCAAGGGCAGGCTGGGCACCACCAGGAACGGCGGCGCCGGGGACCAGGGAATCACCGATGCACCGGGCCTTCTTTTCCCCTTCGCCCTCCAGCGGGCACTCGGCGCCGGAACAGGCGCCGTCGTCGGCAGCACCGACGGAGACGTTGCGCTGGATGCCGTGCTGATCCAGCCGGAGATCTCAACCGTGTCCGTCTCCGGGTCGGGCGGGGACTCGACGCTGTATGTCAGCGCCGCGAAGTCCACCGTGGTCAAGCAGGTCCAGGTCCCGGCCGGTTCCAGGCTGGAACAGCGCCAGTTCGACAGCAGCGGACGGCCTGTTCCCGGCCAACGCAGCGACGCCGGTTCGGGGCGAGTCATGATCGCTCCCGGGGGATTCACTGTGGTGACGGTCGTCGCCGGCTGACCGGCTGACCTGCTGACCGGCTACCCGGACGCCAGGCGCGGGCGTCCGGGTGGCTGCGCGGCCCCTCGCCGGACCGGCGGCTTCGGATTTTACCGAGTTGCAACACTAGGGACACCGGCATGAAACCGGGCGGGCGGATACTGGAAGTAGTCCGAAAAAGACGCCTCTCATGCCGCATTGGGGATTACCCGAAGGACTCCGCGCATGCCGACTCCGTTTAACCAGTCCCTGGCCGACTCTGCCCTCCTGACGAAATCACTCCCGCTGGGCCTGCTCCGTGCTTTTGTGCAGACCAATGCAGCGGACGACGGTTTGACGCCGCACCTGCTGTCCCAGTTGAAAGTCCTGGCCCGCACGCCCGGGCTCCTGGTGGCCTGCAATTACGGCGGCACCCTGTGCGAAGCGGAAGGCATCTCCACCGAGACCCTGCCACTGGGCAGCGCCGCAATCGCCTTGCGTGCCCTGGCCGCCCTGCCCAATACGCACGCCGCCGTCATCTCCGGCCGCTCCCTCCGCGACCTCGCCGCCGTCTCCCGGCTGCCCGCTGAAGTGCACCTCGTGGGATCCCACGGTGCCGAGTTCGACATGGGCTTCGCCCACGAAATCTCGCTCGCGACCGAAGCCACCCTCCAGCAGGCCAGCCTGGCACTGTCAGAAACCGTGGGAGCGTACCGGGGTATCAGCATCGAACGCAAGCCCGTGGCGGTCTCGGTGCACACCAGGTCCGCCGCGCCGGAGATCGCGGCCCTCGCCACCGAAAAAGCCCTGCACATCGCCGGGGCGCACGGCCTGCATTTCATCGTGGACGGGTCAGTCCTGGACCTGAGCGCCACAGAGCCGAGCAAAGCCACGGCACTGGAACACCTGCGGTCCATGCTGGGCGTCAGCGCGGCCCTCTATGCGGGGGACGCGTACAGCGACGAGCTGGCCATGGCAACCCTCCGGGGACCGGACATGGCCGTGCACGTCGGGGGCGGGGACAGCGCGGCCGCCCATCGGCTCCGGGATCCGGAGTCCTTCGCCCGGGTGCTGGCGGTCCTGTTCGAACTGCGGCGCGCCT
>JBFGBS010000571.1:0-2093 GCA_041567475.1 Arthrobacter sp. | reverse complement strand
CCCGGATAGCTATTGGTTGGTGTCGGTGTCGACTTTTGACAGCTTGCCGCGGCCGCCGCCGGTCCGGCGCCGACGGTCAGCCCCGCTACCACTAGAATATTCAGCGCCGCGAATGCGGCTGCTCGTTGCAGTCGAATCATTGATCTGCCCCCCTGCCTGGGTTCAACTCTCTCGGTTGAAGGACCCGGAAAGACCCGAATCCCCGGCACGCTCAAGAGCGCTCAGTGAGGCCCGACCCTGAGACCGTTCGAACTCCGATGGTGCCGGTTCCAAAGTACCTCCGGGTAACTTGGGTAAACCTTGGGATGCCGTTCCGCCGGTATCGCTTCCGCCCGTTTCCCGCGCATCAGGACGGCAACATGGCCAACAGGACCGGCACAACGCCCAGGCAGACGAAGGCCGGCAGGGAACACAGGCCCAGGGGGATCACGAGCTGCACGCCGAGCGCCGCCGCCCGTTTCTCAGCGGTCCGGAATTGTGCGCGACGCAGACGTGCCGCCTGCGCGTACAGGAGGGCCGAGGACGGCGCGCCCGTGCGTGCGGCGAAGCTCAGGGAATCCCTGAGCGCCAGGAGTGGTGGCGACATGGACCTGGAACTGCGCCAGGCCGTGTCCCAGTCCGCACCGAGGGCGAGCGCGGAGACGACGGGGCGAAGTGGGCGTTCCAGTTCCGGTCCGGCGAGCGCGGCAATCAGTCCCAAGGCCCGTCCGAGCCCGGCACCGGCGTCCAGCATCGCGCCGATCAGTTCCAGGATCATGGCGACGTCCCGCAGGCCCCCGGGGCCGGGGTGCTCGGTCTGCGGCCTCCAGCCGGCCAAGCCCCGACGGATGGCTTCGCCCGCACCGTGGGGCTCGTCCGGCCCGGGCTGCACACGACGCCTGAGTCTGGCGCGGATCCCGGCATGCTCCGTGAAGGCCAGAACGGCGGCAAGTGCCAAGACCGCGGCCACGGCCATCCCTGCCATCGCCGCGCTCACGGCGGCACCGCGGCTGCCCTGACCAGCCGCGAGGACCAGATCCGCCCCGCCACGGCCAAGGCAACACCTGCCGCGAGCGCGGCCACCCCGAGGGGCGTCCCCAGCAGGGTCCGGACCGGATCAACGCCCAGCACGGTTCCCAGCCCCAGCCCGAGCACCGGTAGCCAGGTCAGGAGGCGGACCGTCGCTTTCGGCCCGGCCAACGCGGTCTGGCGGGCAGCTTCCGCGTCGCCCTCGGCTTCGAGTTGAGCGGCGAATCGCGTCAGGACGTCGGCGAGCGGACAGCCGCTGATTTCGGCGACATCAAAGCAGGCCGCGAGCTCACCCCAGGCTCTGCGATCGCACCGTGGGCGCTGTGGCATCTTGGCGCGACCTGCCTGGCTGGCCGTGTCCGTCCCGGCCGGGAGGCACGTGCGGATTGCCTCGGCCACGGAGGAGCCGCGAAGGGCTGCGGCGCGGGCCGCGGCCAGGAACACGAGCGAATCAGCCCCGAGCAAGGCCGGGGACAGTTTGGGTGCCCCTCGCGCCGGCAGCGGCCCCGTCCCGTCCGCATAGAGCACCCAGAGCTCGTCCCACAACCGGGCCGGGGCGCGGCCTGCCTTCAGCAGCGCGGCCAGTTGCTGAACCAGGACGGACATCGGGACTGCCTCCCGGGGGTCACCGGCCGGTCCTAGGCCCGCCAGGGTCTTCCCGGTCGCCGTTCTGCTCCGGGGTTTCCGCTGGATTCGGCGGTCCCGGTCTGCAAGCGCCCGGTCCAGTCTGCGGTTCGAGGCGCCGGCCGCCCCCACAGACAGCCAGGCGGCAAGAGCCAGCACTCCGATGATGGCGGCCGTCACTGCGGGCTCCGGGGCGGCAGGGGCGCCGGAGCCGAGGCCGGCGCTCCCGGAGTGGCAGGCGCTGTTAAGGCAGAACGTGGCGTGCCTGTCCCGGCACGCTCGGCGTATTCCCGGGCGGGATCGAGGCCCAGCGCGGCCGCCAACCGGGGCCAGGCGCGGCCGAGGCGGACGGCGCCGTCGTCAGCGTCCACGGCAGCAATGACGGCGAGGCCCGTTTCGGTAGTCTCGACGACTCCGATTCCGGCTACCTGCCGCCCGGCGGCGGTACGGGCGACGTGGAT
>JBFGBS010000570.1:0-2105 GCA_041567475.1 Arthrobacter sp. | reverse complement strand
GCCCGGGGTGTATTCGCTGGGGTCCGGTCCGTCGCGGGCACTGGGCGCCATCCGCGATGCCGTCGGAAGCTCCGACCATGCCGCCGGCGTCCATGCCGAAGTCGGCGAACAGCAGGTCGCCGTGGACATTGCCCTGGTGGCCGTCTACGGCACGCCCCTGCATGCCCTGGCGGACCAGATTCGCGCGGCTGTCTATGCTGCGGTCGAGGAACTCGTCGGACTGCAGGTGATCGAAGTCAACATTGAAATCAGCGACGTCCATGTGCCCGGTCCCGCGAAGCAGGCCCCGCCCGGTGAAGCCCGGCAACTCAAGGAGGCAATCCAGTGAATCTGACGGTGGTTGGGATTGCGGCAGGGGCCTTTGTGGCCTTTATGTCCTTCCAGTTCGGTGCCTGGGGTTTCCTGGGCGCGCTGTTGTTCATGGGCATCGGCGCGTTGCTGGGACGTGCCGCGGAAGGGAAGCTGGATCTGCGCAGCGTGTTTGATGCACTCGCCGGCCGGCGTTCCTCCTCATGAGCCACAGCGCCGGGGCCGTTACGCACCGCGGCCAAATGGCCGGCCACAACCGGATCAGCAACCAGGCGCTGACCAGCGTCGCGCGGGCTGCCGCGGGGGAGGCGCTGGGCGTGCCGCCGCACGTCGTCCGCGCTGAATGGTCGGACGACGACGGCCTGCTGGCCCTGTCCCTCGTCACCCCCATCTCCGTCCCGCCGCTCACCGCGGTACTCCGGGACCCAGCGAGGATCGGGGCGCTGGGCGGCTCCATCCGGGAGCGGGCCATCGCCGCGAAGGCGAAGATCCTGCACCGCGTGACTGAATTAAGCGGCGCAAGGCTCAGCCGGGTGGACATCCGCATCAGCGGTGCCACGGTCCGCGAAGGAGGGCGGGTGCGGTGAACGGCGCTCCTGAAAAACAGCAGGACGGCCGCAGTGCTGTCCTCCCGGCGTCGTCCCCGGCTGTGCCCGCAACGGCCTCCGGGAACCACGACACCGCCGAGGCGGTGCCCGCGGGAATGGAACGGATCCTCAGGCGGGAGACGTACTCCTCCCGGGCCGCGGCATCCGTCGCGGCGGCAGTCCTGGTCGCAATTCTGTGCGGCTACGCGCTGCTGGAAGCCGCGGTCCGCGCCATCGGACAGCCGCCTTGGCTCGTCGCACCGCAGGCAGCCGCCGAGCGGATCATCGCCCTGCCCGCGGGGATTCCGCCGCTCCTGCTGGGCGTCATCGGGGCAGTGTTCGCCATGGCCGGGTTGATCTTCCTGCTGCACGCCGTGCTGCCCGGGCACAGGGCGCGGCACGTGTTGCGGACCCCGAATGCGGCCGTAGTGGTTGATGACGAGGTCATCGCCGCCGCCCTGGCACGCCAGGCCCGGCTGGCCGCCAACGTCACGCAGGAGCAAGTGATGGTGATCGTCTCCAGGAGCCGGGTCCTGCTGAACATCCGGCCGACCTCCGGCGTCCCGCTGGACCAGGAGGTGATTCTGGCCGCCGTGCGCCAGGAACTCCAGGACATGCGGCTCTCGCCCACGCCTGACGTCAGCATCAACGTGGCCAGGACGGGGGTGGTCGGGGCATGAACAACACCCCCAGGCTCCTGAACCGCCTGCTGATCGGCATCCTCGGCATCCAACTCCTGGCCGTTGGCGTGCTGCTGATGCTCCTGGCGGCGGTCCCCGCGGTCGGCACCTGGTGGCGGGACCAGGCCGGCGGCGTCTGGAGCATCTGGCGCGACCTCTTCGAACGCACCCGCTTCCCGGGCCGGCAGGAGAGCTGGCTGTGGCTGGTCATCACCTTGCTGCTCGCCGTAGTGATTGGCGCCATGGTGGCGTGGGTCGCCCAGCAGGGCAAGGGCCGCGGCGATTTGCTGGTGTACGAGCAGGACCCCGGCGACGTGCCGGGCGATATCCGGATCGGCGGGGGAGTCGCGGAGCAGGCCCTCCGCGAAGCGCTTGCCGACCGCGCCGACCTCGCCGGTGCCACCATCACCACGTATGAAATCCGGGGCGAACCGGCGCTGAAGATCCGGGTCCAGCCGCGGCAGGGCGTGGCCCCGCACCTGCTCGCCGCCGAGGTGTCCGCCCTCGCCGCGGCGCTGGACGCCGTCGT
>JBFGBS010000569.1:0-2108 GCA_041567475.1 Arthrobacter sp. | reverse complement strand
GGGGGTGTGCTCGACGACGGCGTATGTGTAGCGAAGTTCGCGTCCAAGGAACCTGGCAACGAAGGCGACCTCGGCACCGACGCGGAGAGGTGGTGGCGTCTTCCACTGCACCTCGGTGATGTTGGCGTACCACTCGGGGGCATGGGACGGATCGGCCGCGTAGTCCGCCACGACCTCGATCGGTCGCCGGATAATTTCGGTCACCTGAACATCGATCGACGGCGGCGCTGCGGATGGTGTCATGCGATTGAGCGTAGTCAGTCACCCGATCGACTCCTAATCTCTCTGTAGGGCCGCTTGGGCTCGCAAAAGACTCTTGCGGCGAGGTCTTCACAGTGCTATTTAAATCTATGTCAGCGGATATAGATCCGGTCCGGCATTGTCGATTACAGGAGGTTGTGATGTTGATGCTGAATGATCCGTTCCGTCAGTTTGACCGGTTCGCCGAGCAGGTCCTGGGCACTGTTGCGCGGCCGGCGATGATGCCAATGGATGCATGGCGTGAAGGTGACGAGTTCGTCGTCGCTCTTGACCTGCCGGGGGTCGATGTCGAGTCGGTGGACCTCGATGTCGAACAGAATGTCTTGACTGTGCGGGCCGAGCGGAAAGCCGCAGTCAGCGACGAGAAGGAGATGATTGCCTCTGAGCGGCCGCGGGGCGTGTTCAGCCGGCAGTTGGTGCTGGGGGATGCCCTGGATACGGACAACATCAAGGCCGGGTACGAGGCGGGTGTCCTGACCTTGCGGATCCCCGTCAGCGAACGCGCCAAGCCGCGCAAGATCGCCGTGGAAACCACAGGGCAGCGCCAGCAGATCAGCGCGTAGAGGCCCTGCCCCGGGCGCGGACGGCAGCGCGAACATCAGCAGTGATGCCTGGTGAAGCGGTCCCCGATCATTGGGGCCGGAGACCGCTTCACCAGGATCTCCTGAAGGGGAAGGAAGGGATTCCCGGCCCCTTCCGGGCGCCACGGAACGGGGGTCCCGTACGTAGGAGGCACCATAATGCCCATCCAGTACATCGATAAGAGGTTTGGTCCGCATGTGGACCGAGGGTTGGCGGATGCAGCGAACCGCTTGGGCCCGGACGGTCTGGTAGACCCGGACGGGGAAAACGAGCAGCAGTCGCGTGCCCTCATCGAACACATCCTGGCCTTGGAACCCGAGCGGGTCCCGGCGGTCACCGCAGAGCTCTTCGCCGAGGCCATTGCGGTCGCAAACGCCGTCCGCCACGCCCAGGGCAGGGGAACGGTCACATCCTTCCGGGCCCGTGATTTCTGGGAGATCCTCAAGGAGCTCGTCGACAGCGTGCTCGACCAATAAGCGGTGGCTGATCTCACGGCTCGGCGCCGGCAGTCGTGCCGCTATCAAGGCTCCGCCGTCCACGGGAAGACGTATGGATCGTGAGCGCCAAGAAGCAGATAATGGATGCAGGCACAGCCCGTGCCATGGGCAAGGAACCGGCGCCATGTTGTTGGAGTCCGGCTTCCCGGGTGCACGTTCGGGGAGGAAGGTTTCCGTGCTGTCGGATGAAGAGCGCAGACGCCTTGAAAAACTCGAACGCGAGCTTGCCGCATCCGACCCGGATCTGAACCTTGAGTTGCAGTCCGGGCAGCTCCCGGGCATGTCCGCCCGCACGGGGTACGGGATCTTGGCTGCCCTTGCTGGCTTCGCTGTGGTCATCATCGGCATCATCACGCAACTCACGATTATCGGCGTGATCGGATTCCTGCTCATGGGCGCAGGAGCCCACTGGTTCCTCAGCGGCTTCCGCCCACCCACAGGAACCGGGGCCAGCATTGACAATCCGCACAAGGGCGATACGACCCCCTCCGGAACCTAGCCCACTACCTAATCCGGAACTGCGATGTATCCGGCGCGATGTGCTAGCGGTGCGGCCGGTCGGGCTGGCGGTGAAGTGGGTTGCGGAGGCGGGGCCGGGTACTTCAGTAGATCCAGACGTGAACCCGGTAGGCGCCGCCGGCGGCCTGTCGTTCCGTGCTTGCTGCCGGGATCAGGGTCCAATGGACGAGTGACGGAGAGCCGCCGGCCTGTTGGCTGACGCCTGGGGCAAGCGGGTATTCCCTCCGCACGGGGCCGATGATCAGGGCC
>JBFGBS010000568.1:0-2112 GCA_041567475.1 Arthrobacter sp. | reverse complement strand
TACCCGCTGCCACCCGAGCCCAAGGGCCTGAGCATCTCCAGCCTGTGCTGCGGAATCGCCGTGTACCTCGGCTTCGGCGTCTTCATCCTCCCGCAGCTCGCCGCCGTCATCCTGGGCCATTTGGCCCTCCGGCGAGAACCCGCCGGACGGGGCATGGCGATCGGCGGGCTGGTCCTGGGGTACGTGGGAATCGCGATCACCGTCCTGGGCATCGGACTGTTCGTGGCACTGGGTATGACCGCCGCATCGTACGGCGGGTACAGGGTCTAGAGACGCCGCCAGGGCCGTGCAGGCGGCGTTTTGCCGCCTGCACGGCCCCGGTTTCTTCGCGTCAGGGGGCTAGCGGACGCCGCCCATGCGCTTGCTGATTGCCGGCGAGGCTGCCGCCAGTCCGACGGCGAGCACTATCGCGGCGACGCCGATCCCCACAAAGTAGGGGAGTTCGTCGGCCGGGTTGTAGAGCCCGGCCAGAATCCCGGCCACGGTGGTGCCAAGCGAGACGGAGAGGAAAAACAACGCGACCATCTGGGTCTGGAAGGCCTCCGGTGCCAGTTTGGTGGTCACCGAGAGCCCGATCGGGGAGAGGAACAACTCCGCGAGCGTGAACAGGAACAGGATGCCGACCAGGGCAAGCAGCGGGGTCTTACCCCCTCCGGCGAGCGGGATGAAGGCCAGGAACGCCAGGCCCATCACGAAGAGCCCGATCGAGAACTTCAGGGCCGAACCCGGCTGGCGGCGGCCCAGCCGGGTCCACAGCGCGGCCATGATCCCGGCGAAGACAATGATGAAGACCGGGTTGATGGACTGCACCCAGGCCGCCGGCATCTCCCAGCCGAACAGGTTCCGGTCCAGCTTCTCTTCCGAATAGACGGCAATGAAGGTGAACTGCTGCTGGAACAACGCCCAGAACGCGGCTGAGGCGATGTACAGCGGGATGAATGCCGCCACGCGTCCGCGCTCGGGGGCGGTGACCTTTTTGCTCCTGAAGATCAGGACGAAGTACAGCACGGACGCGCCAATCGCGGCGGACGCCATCGACATGGCCAGGTTCTCCGCGGTCACAGTGCCGGTGGCCAACAGGGCGCCGATAAGCAGCACGATCCCGGCGAGCACAAGACCGTACCTGCCGCGCTCCGCGGCGGGCAACGGATTCGGCACCTGGTGAACCTCCGCCGGCAGTTTGCCGCGGCCCAGCGCGTAAATCACCAGACCCAGCGCCATGCCGACTGCGGCGGCGCCGAAGCCCCAGTGGAAACCGCGGCTTTCCTGCAGCCAGCCGGTCACCAGCGGACCGATCAGGGCGCCGGCATTGATGCCCATGTAGAAGATGGAGAATCCGGCGTCCCTGCGCTCGTCCTTGGCGCCGTACAGGCTGCCGACGAGGGCTGTCGCGTTTGCCTTCAGGCCGCCCGAACCGACTCCGACCAGCACCAGCCCGGCGACCAGGCCCGGGATCCCCGGCACAAAGGCCAGGGCGAGGTGGCCTGCCATGATCAGGATCGCGGAGCCGAACAGCACCCGCTCCGAGCCCAGGAGCCGGTCCGCGAGCCAGGCGCCGAGAATGGTGGAGAGGTAGACGCCGCCGCCGTACGCGCCGACAAGGCTGGCGGCCAGGCCCTGTTCAATCTCCAGGCCGCCCTGGGCGGCCGAGAAGTACATGTAATACAGGAGGATGCCCTGCATGCCATAGAACGAGAAGCGTTCCCACATCTCGACGGAGAACAGGCTGGCCAGCATCTTCGGGTGGCCAAAAAAGGACGAATCGCCCGGCTTTGTAGCGGGGGGATTAAGTAAATGAGTTGTGCTCATTTACTTAATGCTGACATTATGACCCCGCGTTGTCACATTCCGCGCGTCCGGGGCTCAACCGGCGGAATCAAAAATGATCACCTGCCGGACGGCCTTCCCGTCGGCCAACTGGTCCATGGCGTGGTTGATTTCGGATAGGGCGATGCGCGCGGTAATAAGTTCCTCAACAGGGAGCTTTCCCTCCCGCCAGAGCTGGGCGTAGGTGGGAATGTCGCGCGATGGAACGGCCGAACCGAGGTAGCTGCCAATGATCGTCCGGGCCTCGGCGGTGATGGTCAGCGGAGGGATCTGGGCGCGGGCGTC
>JBFGBS010000567.1:0-2115 GCA_041567475.1 Arthrobacter sp. | reverse complement strand
CCGTGGAAGGCCGCCGCGGCTCCGCCGACCGCCACCATCACGGCAAGCCAGAGGGAGATGACGAGCCAACGGTGCCGGTAGGAGTACTTGCCGAGCCGGTAGAGCAGAAGTGCCATGTCAGTGCCGTTCTGGGGAGGTGGTCGAGGTGGTGGACGGTGCGGCCGGTCCGGCCGGTCCGGCCGGCGCAGGCGCCGGAGCCGCAAAGCCGGAGCCGAGCAGGCTCATGGCATCGATCAGGAGCTGCCGGAGGGTGGCCAGCGACGCCGGACCGAGGTCGCCGCCGCATCGGGCGAACCAGACGTCCATGGCGGCCTTCCCGCACGAAATGACGGAACCCGCCAGGGCGCGGAGATACAGTTCATCGGCGTCAGCGCCGACGGCGGGACCGTCGGCGGCGGCGTTGCTTCCGCTGACGCGGTCGCGGGCGGCCTGGATGATCTGTTCGGTGCAGTGGTCCCAGGCTTCGAGTTCCGAGCGGCTGAGCTGGGGATTGGACTGGCCCAGGCTGTGCAGCTCGGCCACCGGCGCAACCGTCATCGGGTCGGCGAGTTCGATCAGGGCGGCGCGGGCCGCTTCCATGATGGGCTCGTCGGCCGGCCGGCGCCGGAACTGCTGGAGGGCGGTGTCCAGGAAGCTGAACGTGATGGAGGCGATGGCGGCCTCGGTGCTGGCGAAATAGTTGAAGAACGTCCGGCGGGAGATTCCCGCGGCATCGGCGATGTCCTCGACGGTGAAGTTGCCGGGCCCGTGGCTGCGGAGCAGGCCGAGCGCCGCGTCGGTGATGGACTGCCGGGTCGCCGCCTTGTTGAGTTCGCGCCGTGACGGGGCGGGCGCCGGTGGTCCGTTCCGGAAGGAGTTCACGAAGTTACACTAAGTGCATCTTTGCACTCTGCGCAATCTTCTCCGGCGTGGCGGATTTAGCGCGGCTCTTCCGGCGCGGCGTCGGTGAGCTGGATCGACTGCCCCGTCGCGCCGGGTTCGCCGGCCGCGAGGGGGATGGCGAACACCGCCGTGCCGTAGGCGCAGACTTCGGTCCAGTTCGGTCCGAGCTCCGAGGTGTCGAACCGCATGGCAACGATGGCGTTGGCGCCGCGTTGTTCCGCCTCGGCGACCATCCGGGCCATGACCTGCTGGCGGCTTTCATACAAGGCCCGGGTCATCTCCGGCAGCTCCCCGCCGCCGATGGACCGGAACCCGGCCATCATCTGCGCCGCGAGGTGCCGCGCGCGGACGGTCAACCCCATGACTTCGCCGAAAACGGCGTCTATCCGGTGGCCGGGGATGTTGTCCGATGTAACGATCAGCATGCCCGAAGCCTACCGGTTCGGCGCGGACCGGGGCGGGGCGGCATTCACAGCCGAATGAAAGGTTCCGGACAGCTCCTGCAGAACCCGCCGCCGCAGACTGGATTTACGTCTTGGAAAGAGACTTCACCACCAGCAGCCGCAGCAACGCGGCCAACAGAGGAGAACAAAATGTCACAAACGAAAAGACTCACCCTCGGCCTCGCAGCCGGCGCCCTGGCCCTCGGCGCCGGGCTCGGCGTCACCTCGGCGGCCACCGCGGCCACGACCCCAAGCCCCAGCTCAACGGCTACCGCCGACAGCTCCGCCAGTACCGATTCCGGTGACAAGGGCAACGGCAAGCGCGGCGGGCACGGCCGGGGCATGGATCGCGGCCAGCAGGTTGCAGCCCTTGCCGCCAAGCTTGGCGTCGACGAAAGCAAGGTCTCCGACGCGTTGACGGCCTTCCGGGAAGCCAACAAGCCGGCCGCCGCGGCGGACGGCGCCAAGCCGGACCGGTCCGCCATCGAGTCGTCGATGGCCAAGTCCCTGGCCGAATCGCTGGGCATCGAAGAGTCCGCAATCACCGCGGCGCTCGAGGAGCTTCGCACCGAGGCGCAGTCGGAGCGCGCCACGGCGCTCAAGACCAAGCTGGATACAGCCGTGACCGACGGCAAGCTCACGCAGGCCGAGGCCGATGCCGTGACCAAGGCCTTCGAGCAGGGTGTGATCGGCGGGGGCGGCCGCTAGGCATTCCGCGTCCGCGCCAGCCGTAACGCCGGAATCGGCGCCTGAACGACCGGTCCCCCCGGGTGCGCCCGGGGGGACCCGT
>JBFGBS010000566.1:0-2121 GCA_041567475.1 Arthrobacter sp. | reverse complement strand
TTCGTGTTCAATCAGCGCGGCGACCACGTCTTCACCGGCCACGGCATCGATGAGTTCGCGGGCAATCGGTTCGGCGAGCGCGATCAGGTTCAGGGCCTGGCGCTCCGCGGGTGTGCGCCGAAGCATTTGGCGCCGCACCACATCCGTCAGCCGCTGCCCATGGCTGTTCAGGTGCCTCGCCAACAGCCATACGCCATTGCGTTGGAGCAGGGTTCCCTCGCTTTGGGCGTCGTCAATCAGCCCGGTCAGGAGCAAGGGATTTCCGCCGGAGGCTTCCCAGAGGACTTCGGCAACATTGGGCAGGACCTGGGCACCCAGCCTGTCTTCCAGCATTTCGGCCGCCTGCGGCAGGGTGAGGGGTCGCAGGTCGTACCGTTCGGCAATCCCTTCGAACCAGAGTTGCAGGAGCGGTTCCGGCAGGCCTGGACGGGCAGCGGCACCGACAATGAGCTTCGCCCAACCCGCTGCGGCGAGCTCGGCCAGTATCCCGGCGGTGGGTTCATCGAGGTCATGGGCGTCGTCGACGATGAGCAGAAGCGGTTTCTGGGCGGCACGCTTCTCTTCCTCGAGCCGGGCCCAGAGGGTCCTCAGGACCGCCAGTTGTGAGGTCGCCTCCTGCACGGGCAGGCCCACGATGAAGGGGCCGAGTACCCCGTAGGGCACCTTGGCGAGGGCGGGACTCCCGTGGATCCGGATGGGCGACACTTCTGCCCCCAGCCTCTCCACGATGGCTTCGATGAGGGTTGATTTGCCGATGCCGGAGTCGCCGAGCACAAAAACGCCCACGTGGCTGCCGCCCTGAAGCGCCGCGGCCGCGGACGAGACGTCGTCAGCGCGTCCGGTAACACGGCCGTGGCCGGGGCCGCGGTCGCCGGAATTAGATGAGGCCAAGCAGATCACTCCGCGAGGATACTCCGAGTTTCGTGAAGACCTGGTAAAGGTGGCCTTCAACCGTTCGGACGGAAATGCCGACCTCCAGGGCGATGTCTTTGTTGGAGACGCCTTTTCCGGCAAGGGCGGCGATCTGCCGTTCCCTCTCGGTCAGCAACGGTCCCCTGCTCCGCGGCATGATGGGCAGCGCCGGGAGCGACTCCGAGAGGCTCTCCAGCATGGCGTAGGCAGTGTTGGCGCTTGAGGTCAATCCAGCAGTCTTGGCGAAATCGAAGGCCAGCGCGGCGCATCTGGCCTGCACGGCATCGAGTTCGAGGGCGGCGGCCTGCTCGGCGGCGGCCAACAGGACTGTGGCGTCTTTTGTCCTGCTGCCGACGGCGATCGTCCGGGAGAGTTCGGCCAGGGGCCCCTGCCGCAGGTCGGCGAGGTCTTCGAGGAACTGGAACTCACCGGCGGTGCCGCTCACGGTGGCACCCAGCATGCAGATGCCGGCCAGCGTGTAGCGGCCCGCATGGAAGTGTGTGTCGGCCGAGTGCAGGAGCCGTTCTTTGGCGGCGGGGTCACCGAGCCAGCGGGAGGCCATGTCCATGCAGAATTCGGTGGTGGTGGCGGTCACGAAGCGGGCCGGCGGGTCGGCCGACCGGGCACGGTCCAGATAAATCGCGGCCTGGATGGAGTTACCGGTCTGGGCGTAGGCGAACGCGGTCGCGGCGTAGGCCTGCCGGAGCGACTGCAATGTGGAGCGGACTTCGAGCTGCGCTATGGCGGCAAGGAGCGGATCGAGGGCCAGGTAGCCGCGGCCTGCATAGACGTAGGCCATGCCGACGGCGAGGTCCGTCGCGGCGCTGCCCGAATGAAGGCCGTGGCCGGTCCGGCCGCTGGCGTCGCGAAGCATATCGATGCTTTGACGCCACAGGCCGGAGAGCAGCAGGACGTTGAAGGCCCGCCATGCGAAATTCTCGCGGATCCGCGGAATATTGGACCACTCCCCCAGCTGGCCGCCGATTTCGCGCATCAGTGTCCGGGCTTCGACTTCCTTGCCCGTTATGCTCAGGGCCTCCATCAGGATGATCGAGCTCCTGAGCCGGAAAGCGGGATTGGTGCCGCGGACATCAGTGGCGGCAGCCGCGGCCAGCCGCTCCATCATGGGCTGGAAATCGCCGATGAAGGACAGGTAGGTGAATTCGCACAATTCCAGGACCAGCCCGGCCCGGGCGGCGTCTTCCCCGG